>JAYRMB010000008.1:0-166115 GCA_041904995.1 Azonexus sp. | reverse complement strand
ACGTCGTGTTCGCCGAGCGGCGCGGCCCACAGGTCGTCCCAGCGCCAGCGCAGGTTGGGGCGGCCGACGCCGAGAATCCAGCCGACCAGCCAGGTCAGCGGGGCGTTTTCGTAGCCGGTGAAGTGGTGTTCGGGCAGGTTGTCGGCCAGCGGGATGGTCGTGCTGCCGATGCCGCTGCCCAGATCGAGGAAACGGCAGGGGCCGCGTTGTTCGAGCAGGTCGTAGAGCGCCTGTACCGTCTGCTTGTTGGACAGATAGAGCGGCACCTGGCCGGACAGCGCGCCGCGATAGACGAGCAGCAGCAGGATAAAGGCGAGCAGGAACCAACCGGGGTCAATGGCCAAGGTGTGGGTGAACCAGACGAGAGGCATGAAGCCGCCATGGATGGCGCGCCACCACCAGGGCTGGCGGGCAATCGTGGCCAGTACGCCAGCGACGGCGCCGATGGCCAGACTGGTTTCCAGCCAGGGCATGGGCTGGTTCTGCCAGAGATAGAGCGGCCAGGCCAGCGACAGGACCAGGATGACGGCGGCGGCTTGCAGGGCGAATTGACGGAGCGGGGTCAGGGGCATGCCGGAATTGTACCGGTAGGCGGTGCCCTCCGGGCAGGCCGCCGACTTGGGGAGAAAGCGCCCCTTCTTTCTCCCCGAAGCCGGTGGTTAAGCCATCTGTCGCCGCAGTTCCTCGCGTTTGGCCGCGATTCGGTCCGCAGCAGCCTGACGCACACCGCCGAAACCGCGCACTTCGCCTGGCCAAGCGGCCAGTTCGCGCCGCCTTGGTGTATCGCCAATGCTTTCGATCAGATCGAGATCGGCCTCGTAGTCGGCGAGCAGGCGGTGGTCGAGCTGCTTTTCCGGTGTATGGCGGAAAGGATCGAGCCAACTGCCACGCAGGCCACGCGCCTTGGCCAGCAGTTTGAACGCCGGCAATAGCCAGGGACCGAAGGTGATTTTCTTCGGCCGCCCGTCCGGGCCGGGCTTGGCGAACAGCGGCGGGGCGAGATGAAAGCTCAGCTTGGCTTGGCCGTCGAAACGCTCGCCCAGGCTGGCAAGGAAGTCGGTCTCGGCGTACAGGCGGGCTACCTCGTACTCGTCCTTCGGCGCCAGCAGGCGGGCGTACTGGGTCGCCACGCTGCGCGTCAGCGCGTCGTCGCCGAGAGCGCGGATGCGGGCGACGCGGGCGCGGTAACGCTCGGCCAGATGGGCGTCCTGATAGGCGGTGAGGTGGGCGGCGCGGTGGGCGATCAACTCGTCCAGCGTCATTTCGGGGACGACCTCGCCGGTCAGCGGGCCAGCGATTTTTGCCACTTTTTCCGGGTGCACCGCAGCACGGCGTCCCCACAGGAAGGCCAGCCGGTTGGCATCGACCGCCGCGCCGTTCAGTTCGATGGCGCGGTCGAGCGCGTTGGCCGAGACCGGCACCAGGCCCTTCTGCCAGGCGTAACCGAGCAGCAGCATGTTGGCGAATAGGGCGTCGCCCATCAGGCGGGTGGCCAGGTGTTGGGCGTCGAGGAAATCGACGGCATCGCCGCCGAGGGTATCGGTCAGGCGCGTTTTCAGGCCGGCCAGCGGGAAATGCCAGTCGCGGTTGCGCGTGAAATCGGCGGTCGGCGTGTCGGTGCAGCTGACCACGGCGCGCGTGCGGCCTTCCAGCATCTTGGACAAGGCTTCGGTGCCGGCGCTGACCACCAGGTCGCCGCCGAGAATGGCGTGCGCCTCGCCGGTGGCGATGCGGGCGGCGTGGATGTCCTCCGGCCGGTCGGCGATGCGCAGGTGCGAGAAAACGGCGCCGTATTTCTGCGCCAGCCCGGTCATGTCGAGGGCTGAAACACCCTTGCCATCGATGTGCGCCGCCATGCCGATCAGTGCGCCGAGCGTGATGACGCCCATGCCGCCGACGCCGGTAATCAGCAGGTTGTACGGCCGGGCCGTGGCCGGCAGGGCGGGGGCAGGCAAGATCGGCCAGTTTTCACCGTCGACCGCACCGGGCAGCTGGCTGGCATTGCCCTTTTTCGGGCGCACGCCATCGACCGTCACGAAGCTGGGGCAGAAGCCTTTCAGGCAGGAGAAATCCTGGTTGCACGACGACTGGTCGATCTGGCGCTTGGTGCCGAAGGCGGTGTCGACGGGGATGACGGACAGGCAGTTGGATTGCACGGAACAATCGCCGCAACCTTCGCACACCGCCTCGTTGATGACGACACGGCGGGTGACGGCCGGCATCTTGCCGCGCTTGCGCCGACGGCGCGCCTCGGTGGCGCAGACCTGGTCGTAGATCAGCACCGAGACACCGGGGTATTCGCGCAACTCGCGCTGCACGGCGTCGAGTTCGTCGCGGTGGCGGATCGGAATGTTCGGCGCGAGATCGGTGACCTCGGCGTACTTTTCCGGCTCGGCGGCGACGATGATCATCTTGTCGATGCCCTCGGCTTCGAGCTGGCGGGTGATCTGGGCCACACTCAGGCTGCCGTCCACCGGCTGCCCGCCGGTCATCGCCACGGCGTCGTTGTAGAGGATCTTGTAGGTGATCGGCACCTTGGCGGCAATCGACTGGCGAATGGCCAGCAGACCGGAGTGGAAGTAAGTGCCGTCGCCGAGGTTGGCGAAGATGTGCTTTTCCTCGGTGAAGGGCGCCTGGCCGACCCAGGGTACGCCTTCGCCGCCCATGTGGGTGAAGGTCGAGGTCAAGCGATCCATCCATGTCACCATGTAGTGGCAGCCGATGCCGGCCACGGCGCGCGAGCCTTCCGGCACGCGGGTCGAGGTGTTGTGCGGGCAGCCGGAGCAGAAATGCGGCTTGCGCTCGGCCAGCACGATGGGCGTGTTGCCGGCCTGCTGCTTGGCGGCGATGATCTTCAGCCGGGCTTCGATGGTCGGGGAGGTGAAGAAGCGGCCGATGCGCTCGGCGATGACGCGGGCGATGGTTGCCACCGGCAGTTCGCCGGCGGCCGGCAGCAGCCAGTTGCCTTCCGACCATTCGCCGATTTCGTCGAACTTGCCGATGACGCGCGGGCGCACGTCCTCGCGCCAGTTGTAGAGCTCTTCCTTGAGCTGGTATTCGAGCAGCTGGCGCTTTTCCTCGACGACTAGGATTTCCTCCAGACCTTCGGCGAACTGGCGCACGCCTTCCGGCTCCAGTGGCCAGACCATGCCCACCTTGTACAGCCGGATGCCGATTTCGGCCGCCAGCTTGTCGTCGATGCCCAGTTCGTCGAGCGCCTGGCGCACGTCGAGATAACTCTTGCCGGCAGTCAGGATGCCGAGGCGCGGTGCGGGGGAGTCGATCACCACGCGGTCGAGCTTGTTGGCCCGGCAATAGGCCAGCGCGGCGTAGAGCTTGTAGTTGAGCAGGCGGGATTCCTGCACCAGCGGCGGATCGGGCCAGCGGATATTCAGGCCGTCCGGCGGCAGTTCGAAATTTGCCGGAATTTCGATGTGCACCGCAGCCGCGTCGATATCGACCGAGGCCGACGTTTCCACGGTGTCGGCTAGTGCCTTGAAGGCCACCCAGCAACCGGAATAGCGGCTCATCGCCCAGCCGTGCAGGCCGTAGTCGAGATATTCCTGCACGTTGGCCGGGTAGAGCACCGGCATCATCACCGCCTTGAAGACATGCTCGGTCTGGTGCGGCAGGGTCGACGACTTGGCCGCGTGGTCGTCGCCGGCGATGACCAGCACGCCGCCGTGCTTCGCGCTGCCGGCCGCATTGGCGTGGCGGAAGACGTCGCCGCTGCGATCGACGCCCGGCCCCTTGCCGTACCACATGCCGAACACCCCATCGTACTTGGCCCCGGGGAACAGCCCGACCTGCTGGCTACCCCACACGGCGGTCGCGGCGAGGTCTTCGTTCACGCCGGGCTGGAAGGTGATGTGATGGTCGGCGAGATGCGACTTGGCTTTCCACAGCCCGAGATCAAGATTACCGAGCGGACTGCCGCGGTAGCCGGAGATGAAGCCGGCGGTATTGAGCCCGGCGGCAAGATCGCGTTCCCGTTGCAGCATGGGCAGGCGGATCAGGGCCTGGGTGCCGGTCAGGAAGACGCGGCCGGAGTTGCGGGTGTATTTGTCATCCAGCGTCGCAGCGACCGACGCCGGCAAATCGGGTTTGCCCATTTTTGTCTCCATTTTTTTCGGCCTTGTGGGCCGGGTGGTGTATTCCTTTCCCGTCGTGGGTGGTGACGGGAAGGTTTGGAGATTTGAGTATTGGGGGAGGGGATGGTTCTTGGGAACGGGGGATTTCCCGTAATGGGTTTTTGGAGCTCGCTTTTGAGGAGGAACTGTTGGGGGGCTCAAGCGCTGCGTTCCGCCTTGCCGGCGGGCGTACTTTCTTCTTGCTTCGCCAAGAAGAAAGTAGCCAAAGAAGAAGGCGACCCGGGGTCGGCGCGCGCTACGCGGGTTCCCTGTGCTACTCGACGCTCGGGGCACCCCAAGAGTACTTCTTCGCGATGCTTCGCACCGCTCAGGGCGCGGCTGGCTAAACTCGCCGCTGTGCGGCTCAGACAACGCCAGCCGACTGCTCCCCGCCCGCCTGCGTTGCTCGGCGCCTCCCACGGGAGGTAAAACCCCCTCCCGGCCTCCCCCTTGTCAGGGGGAGGGGCGCATTTTTTTGCCTTTTTAGGCAGTGCACCGCAGCAGTCACTATTTTCATGGTCATTCCTGCGAAAGCGGGAATCCAGAAACGAAGCCAACGCCTTTTACTCTGCTCTGGATTCCCGCCTACGCGGGAATGATGCAGAAGGTGTATCAGCGGCATGCGGTTCTCCGGGCCCCTTGAGAGGCGCTGAGCAACGCAGGTTGGCCGGGGGTAGTCGGCTGGCGTTGTTTGAGCCGCATCGCGGCGAGTTTAGCCAGCCGCCCGGCCAAGCGAGTAGCGGAAGGAAGTGGGCGCAGCCCACCGCCGACCCAGGGGTGGCCTTCTTTTTGGCTACTTTTTCTTGGCCAAGCAAGAAAAAGTAAGCCCGCCGTCAAGGCGGAAAACTGAGTCTAAGCGGAGCTCCGCCTCAAGAACGTCCCCCTCAGGGCAAAACCTTCCCGGGATTCAACAAATTCTTCGGATCCAGCGCCATCTTCAGCGCCCGCATGACCTCCACCGCCCCTTCCCCATGCTCGGCAACAAGATACTTCTTCTTGCCCAAACCGATCCCATGCTCACCAGTGCACGTCCCTTCCATCGCGATGGAACGCTCGACGACGCGGCGGCTGATCCAGGCGGCCTCTTCCATTTCCTTGGCGTTGTCGGTATCAACCAGCACGACCAAGTGGAAATTGCCGTCGCCGACGTGGCCGAAGAGGGCGATGGGGATGCTGACCTGGGCGATGTCGGCCTGGGTCTCGGCGATGCATTCGGCCAGGCGCGAGATCGGCACGCAGACATCGGTCGGGAAGCAGCGGCAGCCGGGCTTGAGTTGCAGGCAGGCGAAATAGGCATCGTGGCGGGCTTGCCACAGGCGGCTGCGGTCTTCCGGCCGGGTCGCCCATTCGAAATTGGCGCCGCCCAGGTCGTCGGCGATGGCCTGCACAGTCTGCGCCTGTTCCTCGACGCCGGCCGGGCTGCCGTGGAATTCGAAGAACAGCGTGGGCGCTTCGGCCAGCGTGGTCTTGCTGAATTTGTTGATGGCCGACAGCGACAGCGTGTCGAGCAGCTCTATGCGCGCCACCGGCACGCCGAGCTGGATGGTCTGGATCACCGTCTGCACCGCCGCCTCAATGGTCGGGAAGGTGCACACCGCTGCCGAGATGGCCTCGGGGATGGGGTAGAGCTTGACCGTCAGTTCGGTCATGATGCCCAGCGTGCCTTCCGAGCCGACCAGCAGACGGGTCAGGTCGTAGCCGGCGGAAGACTTGCGGGCGCGGCCGCCGGTCTTCACGATGCGGCCGTCGGCCAGCACCGTGGTGGTGGCCATCACGTTCTCGCGCATGGTGCCGTAGCGCACGGCGTTGGTGCCGGAGGCGCGGGTGGCCGCCATGCCGCCAAGGGTGGCATCGGCGCCCGGATCGATCGGGAAGAAGAGGCCGGTGCCCTTTAGTGCGTCGTTCAACTGCTTGCGGGTAACGCCGGCCTGCACGGTGGCGTCGCCGTCCTCGGCGTGGATAACTAGAATCTGGTTCATCAGCGACAGGTCGAGCGAGACGCCGCCATTCGGCGCCAGCACGTGGCCCTCGACCGAACTGCCGACGCCGTAGGGAATGACCGGCACGCCATGCTCGGCGCACAGGCGGACGACGGCGGCGACCTCCTCGGTGCTCTCCGCCATCACCACCGCATCGGGCGGGGCCGGGCGGTGCACCGACTCGTCGCGTCCATGTTGCAGGCAGGCGGATTCGCCGGTGGTGTAGCGTTGGGCAAAGCGATTTTTGAGTTCTTCGTGCAGGGCTGTGGGCAGGGGCATGGTGTTCTCCGTTGAACCTAGACTGCGCATTAGAGCACGAGCTGATGGCGAGGCGGTTTACGCGCGGATTGACGTTGACGCGCCAAGCCAATGGTGTTTTCCATTGGTGCGAAGCGGCGACGGCAAGGCGCCGCAAAGCGGCCGCCAGCACTCGTGCAGGCCTTTAGGGCCGGCTAATGGGCAGTCCAGGTTATTACTGGCGCGAACTATAGCGTAAGCACTTATTGGCGGCAGGTATGGCGATAGGGAGAATCATTCCGTTGTGCCAAATTCATCATCCCCACGAGTTCAGGAGAAAACACCGATGCAAGCCAAGCTTTCCGTAGTTGCCCTCTCCGTAGCAGCCGCCTTCGCCCTGTCCGCTTGCGGCCAGAAAGAAGAACCGAAACCCGCCGCCGCACCCGCGCCGGCCGCCCCGCCCGAAGTCGTCGTCAAGCTCGGCCATGTCGCGCCGATGACTGGCCCGCAGGCTCACCTGGGCAAGGACAACGAAAACGGCGCCAAGCTGGCCGTTGAGGAACTGAATGCCAAGGGCCTCGAAATCGGTGGCGCCAAGGTCAAGTTCGAACTGGTCGCCGAAGACGATGCGGCCGATCCGAAGCAGGGCACCGTCGTCGCCCAGAAGCTGGTCGATGCCAAGGTCAACGGCGTCATCGGTCACCTGAACTCCGGCACCACCATCCCGGCCTCCAAGCTCTATGCCGACGCCGGCATCCCGCAGATTTCCGGCTCCGCAACCAATCCGAAATACACCCAGCAGGGCTTCAAGACTGCCTTCCGCGTGATGGCCAATGACGTCCAGCAGGGCAAGATCCTCGGCGAATTTGCCGCCAAGCAAGGCGTCAAGACGGTCGCCGTCGTCGATGACCGCACAGCTTATGGCCAGGGTCTGGCCGACGAATTCCGCAAGGCCGCCGAAGCTTCCGGCCTCAAGGTCGTCGCCAACGAATACACCACCGATAAGGCCACCGACTTCAAGGCCATTCTGACCAAGATCAAGTCGACCAAGGCCGACCTCGTCTTCTTCGGCGGCATGGACGCCCAGGGCGGCCCGATGGCCAAGCAGATGAAGGAACTCGGCATCAAGGCCAAGTTCCTCGGCGGCGACGGCGTCTGTACGCCGGAATTCATGAAGTTGGGTGGCGAAGCCAGCGAAGGCAACTACTGCTCGCTGCCGGGCATGCCGCTCGAGAAGCTGGCCAAGGGTCCGGAATTCAAGGATAAGTTCACCAAGAAGTTCAACGCCGAAATCCAGCTCTACGCTCCGTACGTCTACGATGCGGTGATGGTCATGGCCGATTCGATGAAGCGTGCCAACTCGGTCGATCCGGCCAAGTACCTGCCGGAAGTCGGCAAGACCAAGTATGACGGCGTGACCGCACTGATCGAGTTCGACGAAGTCGGCGATCTGAAGGGCGGCGCCATTTCCATCTACCAGTACAAGGGCGGCAAGCTCGAGTACGTCGAGACTCTGGGTGGCAGCCCGGTCGAGACCGCCAAGGCCGAAGTCAAGGAAGCCGTGGCCGAGGTGAAGGATGCCGCCAAGGCCGTTGCCGGTGCCGCCGCCGAAGCTGGCAAGGATGCCGTCAAGGCCGGTGCCGACGCGGTCAAGGGTGCCGCCGAGGCGACCAAGGCAGCAGTCGAGAAGAAGTAAGCGCGGGATATCCGCTCCACGAAACGGCACCGCAAGGTGCCGTTTCCACATGCTGCAAACGAAATAAACAAAATGGATATTTTCCTCCAGCAGATCATCAATGGCCTTGTGCAGGGCAGCATCTACGCCCTCGTCGCGCTGGGCTACACCATGGTCTACGGCATCATGGGGCTGATCAACTTCGCGCACGGCGAAGTGGTGATGATCGGCACACTGGTCACCATTTCGGTGGCCGGAGCGCTGATCAAGGCCGGCATGCCGGTCGCCATTGCCGGCCTGGCCGGGCTGACGGCTTCGGTTCTCACCTGCATGGCGCTCGGCTGGAGCCTGGAGCGCATTGCCTACCGGCCCTTGCGCAACGCGCCGCGCCTGACCCCACTGATCACCGCCATCGGCATGTCCATCGTGCTGCAGAACCTGGCCATGATGTTCTGGGGGCGTAATTACCTGACCTTTCCGCACCTGCTGCCCAAGATCAATTTCGAGGTGGCAGGCGCCCATTTCACCGCCATCCAGCTGATCATCGTGCTGGTCTCAGGCGCCACCATGGCCGGCCTGCTGGCGCTGGTCTACCGTACCAAGCTCGGCATGGCCATGCGCGCCACGGCGCAGAACCCGGCCGTGGCCAGCCTGATGGGCGTCAATATCAACCGCGTCATCGCCGCCGCCTTCGTCATCGGCTCGGCGCTCGGCGCCCTGGCCGGCGTCATGGTCGGCACCTACTACGAAATCGCGCACTACCAGATGGGCTTCATGCTCGGCCTCAAGGCCTTCACCGCTGCCGTGCTCGGCGGCATCGGCAACCTTGCCGGCGCCATGCTGGGCGGCGTGCTGCTCGGCATCATCGAAGCGCTCGGCGCCGGCTACATCGGCGACCTCACCGGCGGCTTCCTCGGCAGCCACTATCAGGACATCTTTGCCTTCGTCGTGCTGATCGGCGTGCTGATGTTCAAACCTTCCGGCCTCTTCGGCGAAAAGACGGGAGACCGCGCATGAAAAACTGGCTTTCTCCCAAGTCCACCGCAGGTGTCGCCTTCATCGCCCTTGCCCTGCTCGCGCTGCCCTTCGTGGCCGCGGCCGGTGGGCAGGCCTGGGTGCGTATTCTCGATTTCGCCATCCTCTACGTCTTCCTGGCGCTCGGCCTGAACATCGTGGTCGGTTACGCCGGCCTGCTCGACCTCGGCTACATCGCCTTCTACGCCGTCGGCGCCTACACCTGGGCACTGCTGGCCAGCCCCCATTTCGGGCTGCACTGGCCGATTTGGGCCATCCTGCCGCTCGGCGCCGGCTTCGCCTGCATTGCCGGCGTGCTGCTCGGTTCGCCGACGCTGAAGCTGCGTGGCGACTATTTGGCCATCGTGACCCTCGGTTTCGGCGAAATCGTGCGCATCTTCATGAACAACCTGAATGCGCCGGTCAACATCACCAACGGCCCGCAGGGCATCACGCTGATCGACCCGGTGGCCTTTGGTGACTTCAAGTTCTCCGGCACCACGCAAATCTTCGGCTACGCGCTGACCGGGCCGATGAAGTATTACTACCTGCTGGTGGCGCTCTCCATCGTGGTCATCATCATCAACCTGCGCCTGCAGAATTCGCGCATCGGCCGCGCCTGGCAGGCCATCCGCGAAGACGAGATCGCCGCCAAGGCCGTCGGCATCAACACCCGCAACGTCAAGCTGCTGGCCTTCGCCATGGGCGCCAGCTTCGGCGGCATCGCCGGCGGCATCTTCTCGGCCATGCAGGGCTTCGTTTCGCCCGAGTCCTTCTCGCTGATCGAGTCGATCATGATCCTGGCCATGGTCGTGCTCGGCGGCATGGGTCACATCCCCGGCGTCATCCTCGGCGCGGTACTCCTCTCGGTGCTGCCGGAAGCGCTGCGCTACGGCGTCGGGCCGATCCAGACGGCGCTCTTTGGCAAGATGCTGGTCGATCCGGAAAGCCTACGCATGCTGGTCTTCGGCCTGGCGCTGGTGCTCGTCATGCGCTTCAAGCCAGCCGGGCTCTGGCCGGCGCCTGAGCGCAAGCGCGAGCTGGGCGAGAAGGGGGGCGCGGCATGAGCGAACTTTTGCTCGAAGCCAAGGCCGTCGCCAAACACTTCGGCGGCGTCAAGGCGCTGCGCGATGTGTCGCTGACCATCAAGCGCGGAGAAATCTACGGCCTGATCGGCCCCAACGGCGCCGGCAAGACCACCTTCTTCAACTGCATGACCGGGCTCTACGTACCGGATGGCGGCGGCTTCACCTTCGATGGCGCCCCGCTCGTCGCCGATGCCCCGCAGCAGGCCGCGGCGCGCGGCATCGCCCGCACCTTCCAGAACATCCGGCTGTTCGGCAACATGACGGCGCTGGAAAACGTCATGGTCGGCCGCCATGTGCGTACCAAGGCCGGCGTCATCGGCGCCATGCTTAATACCGCCGCCACGCGTGCCGAAGAGGCGGCCATCCGCCAGCGCGCCCTGGACCTGCTGCACTACGTGCGCATCGAGGACCGTGCCGACGACCTGGCCAAGAACCTCTCCTACGGCGATCAGCGCCGGCTGGAGATTGCTCGCGCCCTCGCCACCGAGCCCAAGCTGCTCTGCCTGGACGAGCCGGCCGCCGGCATGAACGCCACCGAAACCGAAGAACTGCGCGACCTGATCGAAGGCATCCGCCGCGATGGCACGACGATTCTGCTCATCGAACACGACGTCAAACTGGTCATGGGCCTGTGCGACCGCGTCGCGGTGCTCGACTACGGCGCCCTCGTTATCGAGGACGTGCCGGCCGTCGTGCAGAAAGATCAACGAGTGATTGAGGCTTACCTAGGTGCTTGAAGTAACCGGACTCCACGTCGCCTACGGCGGCATCCAGGCGGTGCGCAGCATCACCTTCCACGTCAACGAAGGCGAAACCGTCGCCCTGATCGGCGCCAACGGCGCCGGCAAGACCAGCACGCTGAAGGCCATTGCCCGCGTGCTCGACGCCGTCGGCGGCGATGTGCATTTCTGCGGCGAAAAGATCAGCAAGATCGCCCCGCACGACGTCATCCGCAAGGGCATCGCTCTCGTCCCTGAAGGGCGTGGCGTCTTCCCGCGCCTGACGGTGACCGAAAACCTCGCCATGGGCGCCTTCGTGCGTGACGACAAGGCCGAGATCGCTACCGACCTCGAACGCGTCTTCGGCTACTTCCCGCGCCTGAAGGAACGCGCCGGCCAGCTTGCCGGCACACTTTCCGGCGGGGAACAGCAAATGCTCGCCATCGGCCGCGCCCTGATGAGCCGCCCCAAGATGCTGCTGCTCGACGAACCGTCGATGGGTCTGGCGCCGATCATGGTGCAGAAAATCTTCGAAGTCGTTCGCGCCGTCGCCGCCGACGGCATGACCACGCTCCTGATCGAACAAAACGCCAAGCTCGCCCTCGAAACCAGCCAGCGCGCCTACGTGCTGGAAAGCGGCGAGATCACCCTGAACGGCGAGTCGAAAGCCCTCCTCGACGATCCGAAGGTGCGGGCGGCATATTTGGGGGAATGAGGCGGTTTTTGGCTGTTTGGGGCAGTGCACCGCAGCCGTCAGCTTTTGAACGCTATTAACACTTAAGTGGTCGCTTTCTCTCGCCAGGCAGATGTCGCCTGATTACCGAGAGGCCCTTTCTAGGCAGCGGGATTTTCCGATATCCACTTCAATAGGGTTTGATAAAGCATCTCCGGTACGACCGGCTTCGTCACGAAGTCATTCATTCCTGCCTCTAGACATCTGGCTTTGTCCTCGCCAAAAGCATTCGCTGTCATTGCGATGATCGGTATGCGCTGACGAGAGGGAAGCGCACGAATACTTTCAGTCGCTTTCAATCCATCCATCACCGGCATCTGCATATCCATCAGAATGGCTGCATAGTCATTATCCGTAACCAGAGACAATGCCTGTGCTCCGTTTTCGGCTAAGTCGACGATCAGGCCGGCATCAGCTAATAATTCCTGGGCGATTTCGCGGTTGATCGGCTCATCTTCAACCAGAAGGATGCGTGTGCCAGCACATTGCTGCTTCAAAGCTTCCATCGGGTTGTTGGTGGGATGTGCTGACCGCAGTCCGCCTGCTATTTTGCCTTTCTTGACGCGGGCAGTTAGCCAGAAGGTGCTACCCATTCCTAGTGTCGATTCGACGCCAGCATCTCCGCCCATCAGTTGAGCAATCTTCCTGGTAATGGCCAGCCCAAGTCCAGTGCCACCGTACTTTCGAGTGATTGAGTTGTCCGCTTGTTCAAAGGCGGAGAAGAGCCGTGGAAGGGCCTCCGGGGCGATACCCATCCCCGTGTCGCTGACCTCGAATCGCAAAAGAATGCTTTCCGGATTATCTTCCATGACGCCGACAGTTAGCGTAATACGGCCTCGCTCCGTGAATTTGACGGCATTCGTCATGTAGTTAAGAACGGCTTGCTGCAATCGGGTACGGTCACCGATCAGGTTGCCGTAGAAAGGCGCGCTCTGGACATCCAGAGTCAGACCTTTCTCTTTGACCCGAACGCTGACCATGCTGGTCACGTTCTCGATTATTTCTTCAGGGTAGAACTGTTCTTCCGATAGTTCGAACTTGCCGGCTTCAATCTTGGACAGATCGAGGATGTCGTTAATGATGTCAAGTAAGTGCTTGCCGGCATTTTCTATCTTGTCGAGTTTGTCTGCGTGCTCGGCTTCGATGCTGCGACGCAGGAGGTGCGTCATGCCGGTGATGGCATTGAGCGGGGTGCGGATTTCGTGGCTCATATTGGCCAGGAAGGCGCTCTTGGCAACATTTGCCGATTCGGCAGCCTCCTTGGCGACAAGTAACTCGTCCGTGCGCGATTGCACGAGTTCCTCCAGATGGCTACGGTACTTTTCGAGTTCACTTGCCGTTTGCTTGCTGTCAGTGATGTCGTCATACAGACCAAGGACGCCAATAACTTTACCTTCAGTATCTCGCAGCGGTACTTTGGAAGTGCGCACCCAAATAGTTTGCCCACTCGGCGTAGTCTGCGGCTCTTCGAAATTCAAAGTCGATTGACCGGAGTCCATCACCTGACGGTCGTCGGCGCGGTACTTGTCAGCCAGCTCTGCCCAGTTCATCGCATAATCGTCCTTGCCGATCATTTCGGCAGGCAGTTGCTTGCCGGCATCGCGAGCGAATAAGGGATTGCAGCCGAGATAGCGTGATTCCCGATCTTTCCAGAAGACTCGCACAGGCGCCGAATCGATAATCGCCTGAAGCAGGTTGCGTGAATTGCTGAACTCGGTCACGAGTCGTTCAAGCTCGGTTTTGGCACGCTCGCGCTCATTGTCGTGTCGAAGGATGGTACGAAGGGTCAGTACCGCTGTTCCACAAACCGCAAAGATGGCCAGGAGTGCTGAGGCAATCAATGTCGCCCGCTGCTGGCTGATCTGACGGTCGTAGTTTGCGGCAGCAATTTCAGTATTTGTTCGGCTGAGGTCGGTGAGCTTGTTTACGGCCAAGGCGAGCAATTTGTCATTTTCTGCATCGATCAGAAATGACATTTCAGAAGTACTGGCTCCGTGGGCAAGGGCGTCTTTCAGTGTTTCCAGATCACCTAAATAGGCACGCAAATAGCCTTCAATTCGATCAAGCAGTTGTCGCATCTCATCGCTACTCGAACCGATTGCGCGGTACTGCGTAACCGCCTCGTGAATTAATGCGATCTCTAGCTTGAAACGTTCTCCATCGCTGACAGCACCGTGTTTAACGTTGGATAGATATAGATTTGCAAACCCAAGATGCTGCGCGCAGTTCAGTACCAATTGATGACGCTTGGTGGTGACGGTGGATATCTCGCCCCATTGCTTCTCCAGTTGATACTGCATCCAGGCAGATAGCCAGACCACACCCAGTATGATGATCAGGGTTGAGGCAAATCCCATCAGGATTGCTTGCTTGGGTTTCACAAGGAGTCAGGAAACCGAATGAAGTAGCGATGTGATTTCGGAAGTTTCATTTTTTGGCCGCGATCAACATACGCAAGAAGTCTCCGACCGGACTGGCGAGCCATTTGTCGTAGATGGGCTTGGACACCAAATTGAACGACGCCACATCAGCTTCCTGAATCAGCATGCCATGACGCTCAAGTTCAATTTTGGCCATGGCGTTTTCTTGTTGCGACAAGTTTCTCTGTAGTGTCGTAGCTTCCCTGGCTGCAGCTGAGACCGCATTTTTGTCTGCTTCTGATAGGGCGTCCCATTTGGCCCTAGCCATCACGAAAGGCGTGACCTCGTATTTATGACCAGTCAGGCTGAGATACCTTTGCACTTGGTAGAGCTTCCCGCTCAGGATGTTAACCATTGGATTCTCCTGGCCATCAACGACCTTCTGTTGCAAGGCGCTGAATACGTCCGACCACCTAATCTGTCGCGGTTCTCCTCCCAGAGCCTTGATCAGGTCAGCCGTGACCGGGTCGGGCGGAGTCCTGATGCGCAGTCCGCGCATATCTTCGGGAACGCGAATCGGTTTGGCATCGTTGCTGATGTGACGGATACCGTTATCCCAATAGCCCAGCAGCTTTAGTCCCTTGTTGGCAGTCCGCTCTGCCAGCGCATTCCCGACCGGGCCATCCAGCACAGTCCAGGCAGATTCAGCGTTGGGAAATAAAAATGGCATGCCGATGGTGACGTATTCGGGCACAACTTTCGAGATGGCCCCTTGGCTATTTGCCGATATATCGAGCGTCCCGTCCAGCAGTCCACTGATCATGGCGGCATCATCCCCCATGCTGGCGGCGGGGAACACCTCAACCTTGATTCGACCTCTGCTGTACTGCTCTACCATCTTGGCGAAGTGGAGTGCTGCCAGATGACGCGGATGATCAATGGCAGAGCCGTGCCCCAGTGTCAGCCGAGTGGTGCTTTGCGCACATGCGTTGATCGCCATGCACAGGCAAATGATCAGAAAGAGGATGCGCACGCTGCTATCTCACTCCCAAAATACCCAAAGGCCGAACCCTGCTTAAATCTGCCGGCATCGTCGTTCAAGCCATTCTTCGTTGTCTCCACGTAAACCAAAAGCCGATCTGACTAGACAGGTTTGCTTTAAACGTCATGGCACTAATGGGTTTTCTGTTAATTATTATAGGCACAATATCGCCGAAGTTTAATATTGATTAATAAGTTAAACTTTGATGACTATGCGTCGAACATTGTGCAAAAAATCTTCGAAGTGGTCCGCGCCGTCGCTGCCGACGGCATGACCACTCCTGATTGGACAAAACGCCAAGCTCGCCCTCGAAACCAGCCAGCGCGCCTACGTGCTGGAAAGCGGCGAGATCACGCTGAACGGCGAATCAAAAGCGCTGCTCGACGACCCGAAGGTGCGGGCGGCGTATTTGGGGGAGTGAGGCGGTATTGCCAGTACGCGCCCTAATTCTAGCTGCCTCAGCAACGTGAATATGGCGAAAATTCAGCGTTGTAACGGATAGAGTCGCGGACCATCGGTAAACTCTGTTCCATTCGATGTGCGTCGTGTATCTGCGTACCACTGCATGTTTTCCATCTCTTCAAGGCCTTGAAGTTTCCATGCTCTACGCAATTCTTTATCTTTAGCCCACTCTGCAAGCTTGGAAAAACGCTTTCTGAAATCAGATTTGGTCAGCCTGCCTTCGGGGAAATATTTTTGTTTTACTATCCGGTCAAACTCCAATGTGCCGTAAGTTAGAGAACTGCCACTTGTCGGGCCGGAATTGAAATCTGCAGTGCACTTTTCATCACTGTAATATTGTTTGCCAAGTGCTGTGATCGTGTAAGTGGTTGTGGTTTTAGTTTGATTTTTCACAAACAAACCTAGACGACTAAGTTGATCCCAGCGAGCTTCTCTTTCTTCTGCGCCGTAGCCCTTTCGTTCCACCGAAAATTTGCCTGTGGCGTAGTTAAACGAGCTATCCAGCAATACACACACTCGAACAGTAGCTGGATATGTACGTTCGTGTTGCCTGATTACGTCGGGGATGGAGCCATCACCGGCAATTGGAGCCAGGCCTCCACCGTTGGTTGTAGCTAGGCAGCCAGCAAGAATGCTGGCGGAGGCTAAATATGCAAAAGTGTTTTTTAAGGTTCTATACAAGCCGATCTCCCAATTGCTCAAAAAGCTTTCCATATTAGAGAAGCAATGCCAAAAAGAATCGCAAACCCCAAAATGGTCATGGCAACATTGAATACAACGATAGCAATTCTTGCCAAAAGCACCGCTAAACCAATTGCACTAGCAACGACAAGACTAAATCTAATAAATTTTGGCCAATCGGGAATCACTGCCTGCGTGAACGAATAGGCTATCAGTCCCCCAATCAGCAAGCCGCCAAGTGCAAACCACATCTGAATGTTGTCGTTGAACCTGGCTTGCTGTGCCGCAGCCATCTCCTCCTGACTATCGTAGTGTTCAGATGTGCCGTCCTCTAGGCGCTGAGAATATCTTGTTCCCATTTTTCTCAATTTAATGACAATAGGCTTTCAAGTCTAAGCCGGCCTAGAGTAAGGATGCAAGTGAGGTTGGCTTGGGTAATAAATTGTTGATTGAGGTGGCTCGGATGGAACGGGTAGTTGATGTTCCTCATATATAGCTCGATAGCCTTAATTGATCGCTCAGTGTTTCAACTGGATCAAACTCAGGGCCTCGAATTTGCTGGACAATCCCCTCATTCTCTTTCGCGGTCACTGCCATGCAACTTCGCCCCATCGCTCTCGCTTTCTGTTCCCTGTTGGCCATCGGCCAGGCCATTGCCGAAGAACCGGCCAAGGCTCCTGACAACACCCCGAAGATCGCTGCCGGGCTGATGATGCAGCAGGGCGGGAAGTTGGTGATGGCGCCGTGTCGGGATCGCAGCTATGCGATCGTCGAGGATGTCTCGGATGGGCAGAAGGTGGTCGAGACCTTGAATCTGATCGGTCTGGCCGAGGGCAAGCATTTGTATGCCGAGCTGATCGGGGTGCTGGATGGTGGCAATTTGCGCGCTTCCGACGTCAATATGGCGCGGGTGGCCGGGCGTTGTCAGCAGTCGGGTGGCGGCGAGGAGAACTGGCGGGCGGCGGGCAACGGCTGGTCGCTGGTGGCCAGCGCGACGCATTTGCGGCTGAATCGCATGGGGCAGCCCGATCTGCTGCTGGCGGCGAAGACGCAGGGTGACGACAAGGCGGCTCAGATCGATGCCGAGTCGACCGGCCAGAAAATCGGGGTGCGCCTGAAACATGAGCGTTGCCGCGATCAGGCGGCGAATGCGGTATTCGGCTGGACGGCGCAGGTGACGGTGGATGGCAAGCTGCTGCGGGGGTGTGCCTGGCAGCGGTGAGGTTTGGGTAGGAGGGCTAATTGCTCCTCGACCCCCACGGCGGACTTTGCATAGTCTGCCGGCTTCGCTGGCGAGAGGCGGTGCTTCAAACCCCTCCCCGGCCCTCCCCTTTTCAGGGGAGGGTGTTATATGAGGGCAATCCAGCGTTTATAGGCCACTACTGCGGTGCACTGGCCAAAAAGGGCAAAAATCAGGTGGTCGAGAAGGTGAAGGCGTCGGCGAAGAATTCTTCTTCCGGCAGCTTGTTGAGCTCGACGAATTCCTTCCTGGCGATATCGACCATGACCGGCGAGCCGCAGGCATAGACCTGGTAGCCGGAAAGATCGGGGAAGTCGGCCAGCACGGCCTGGTGCACGAAGCCGGTGCGGCCGTTCCATTGATCGCCGGCCGCCGGCTCGGAGAGCACGGGCACGTACTTGATGTTCGGATGCGCCGCCGCCCATTGCGCGGGCAGGTCGTTCATGTAGAGGTCGGCCTTGGCCTTGGCGCCCCAGTAGAGGTGAATCGGGCGGGTGCAGCCGTCGGCGATGGCCTGCTCGACGATGCCCTTCATGGGCGCGAAGCCGGTGCCGCCGGCGAGCAGGATGATCGGCTTGGTGGACTCGGTACGCAGGAAGAAGCTGCCGTGCGGGCCGGAGAAGCGCAGGATGTCGCGCGCCTTCATGGTGGTGAAGACTTGCGTGGTGAACAGGCCGTTCGGCACGTGGCGGATGTGCAGTTCGAGCATCTTGTCGGCGCGCGGCGCGTTGGCCAGCGAGAAGCTGCGCTTGCGGCCGTCCTTGAGCAGGATGTCGATGTATTGCCCAGCGAAGAATTGCAGCTCTTCGCTGGCTGGCAGGCGCAGGTGGAGTTCGATGACGTCGGGGGCGACTTTCTCGAACTTCTCGATGCGGCCGGGCAGGGTCTTGACCGGGAACTGGCTGGCGCTGCTCACCTGCTTGCATTCGATGGCCAGGTCGGAGGTGGGCTTGGCGCAGCAGAAGAGGATCATGCCGGCGGCGCGGTCTTCATCCTTGAGCGCGGGCAGCGGAGCGTCGCCCATGTCGGCGCTGCCGGAAAGCAGCTTGCCCTTGCAGGCGCCGCAGGCGCCATCCTTACAGCCGTAGGGCAGCAGCACACCCTGGCGCAGTGCGGCGTCGAGCAGGGTTTCATCGGCCTCGGCGCTGAACTGGCGGCCGCTCGGCTGGACGGTGATCTGGTAAGTCATCGGGTTCCCCTTGTCTTTCCTTCGCGCCGGATCGTCAGGGGTGCCCCTGCTACAATGCCGGCGTGCAAAAAATCCTGATTGTCGGCAGCGGGGACGTCGCCCGCCGCATTCTCTCCCGCCTTGCCCGCCGCGCCCGCGTCTATGCGCTGCTGCGCGATGCCGACCGGGTGCAGGCGTGGCGCAAGGCCGGGGCAACGCCGGTACTGGCCGATCTGGACGATCGTTCCAGCCTGCGTCGCCTGGCCGGTCTGGCCGACGTCGTGCTGCACCTGGCGCCGCCACCCGGCGAAGGCCGGCAGGACAAGCGCACCCGCCATCTGTTGGCTGCGTTGGGCAAGGCCGAAAGTCTACCACGCCGCCTGATTTACGTAAGCACGACAGGGGTTTACGGCGATTGCGCCGGGGCGCAGATCGACGAGACGCGCCGCTTGAACCCGGAAAGCTCGCGCGCCGGCCGCCGCGTCGATGCCGAGCGCGTGCTGCGCGACTGGGGGCGGCGCACTGGCGTGGCCGTCAGCATCCTGCGCGCGCCGGGCATCTACGCGGCCGACCGCCTGCCGCTGGAACGCCTGAACAAAGGGCTGCCGGCGCTGGTGGCCGAGGACGACGTGTATACCAACCACATTCATGCCGACGATCTGGCGGCGGCCTGCATCGCGGCGATCCGCCACGGCGGGTCCGGTCGGGCCTACAATGTGGTGGATGATTCGGACATGCAGATGGCCGAATATTTCGATCAGGTGGCCGATGCCTTCGCCTTGCCGCGCCCGCCGCGTCTGACGCGGGCGGCTGCGGCGGCGCAGTTGTCGCCGGTGCAGATGTCGTTCATGCGCGAGTCGCGCCGCATCGGCAATGGCCGCCTGAAAAACGAACTGAGGCTGCGCCTCGCCTTTCCGACGGTCGACGTCGGCATCGCGGCGGCGAAAGCGGCCCGCTAATCAAGGAGAAACCCGTGCTCGTGGTCAAGGCATTGCATATCTGGATGGTCATTTCGTGGTTCGCCGGCCTGTTCTACCTGCCGCGCATCTTCGTCAATCTGGCGATGGTGCCGGCCGACAGCGTGGCCGAACGCGAGCGCCTGCTGCTGATGGCCGGCAAGCTGTTCAAGTTCATGACGCCGCTCGGTTTCCTGGCCGTGGTGCTCGGCCTGTGGCTGTGGTTCGGCTATGGCTTCTCCGGCGGCTGGCTGCACGCCAAGACTTTCCTGGTCGCCATCCTGATTGCCTATCACGTGCATTGCGGCCTGGTGCTCAAGCGCTTCCAGAGCGGCGACAATGCCCGCTCGCACGTGTGGTTCCGTTTCTACAATGAGCTGCCGGTGGTGGTCCTGCTGGTCGTTCTGTTCCTCGTCGTTTTGAAGCCCTTTTGATATGAACAAGTATTTCGCCATCTGCCCGCGCGGGCTTGAAACCCTGCTCGCCGAGGAACTGACCGCCATCGGCGGCGAAGAGGTGCAGGCCATTGCCGGCGGCGTTTTCTTCTCCGGCGACTGGACGGTGTGCTACCGCGCCAATCTGGAATCGCGCCTGGCCACCCGTATCCTGTGGCATATCGTCAAGGGGCCGTACGCCAAGGAAGACGACATCTACCGCCTGGCCGTGCGCCAACTGTGGCCGAATCATTTCGCAGTGAGCAGCACCATGCGCGTGGTGACCACGGCCATCAAGTGCCCGCTGAAGTCGCTTGATTACGTCACCCTGCGCGTCAAGGATGCCGTGTGCGACCGCTTCCGCGAGGATCTGGGCGAGCGGCCGAATATCGATACGCGCAACCCGGATGTCAGCATCCACGTTTTCCTGACCGAGAACGAGTGCACGCTGTACCTCGACACTTCGGGCCAACCGCTGTGGCAACGCGGTTTCCGCAAGGCCAGCGTCGATGCGCCGCTGAAGGAAAACCTGGCCGCCGGCATTTTGAAGATGACCGGCTGGAAGCCGGGCACCCCGCTGGTCGATCCGATGTGCGGCAGCGGCACCTTTTTGCTCGAAGCCATCCAGGTCGCGCTCGACCGTGCGCCGGGGCTGGATCGAACCTTCTCATTCGAGCGCCTGAGGCACTTCCAGGCAATTGAATGGGCAAATATCCGCAGCGCCGCCGAGGCACGCGTCAAACCGGCCGAACGCATGGAGATCCGCGGCTACGACATCGATGAGCGCGCCGTGCGGGCAACGCGGCGCAACCTGCAGGAAGCCGGTTTCGGCGGCATGGTCACGGTCGATTGCGCCGATGTGCTGGAAGTCCAGCCGCTGACCGAGCACGGCATCATGGTGGCCAACCCGCCTTACGGCGAGCGTATCGGCGAACAGGAAGAACTGGCCGCTTTCTATCCGCAACTCGGCACGGCACTGAAACGCTACTGGGCCGGCTGGAACTGCTTCTTCTTCACCGCCGACCTGCGCCTGCCCAAGCTGGTCGGTCTGAAGCCGAGCCGCAAGACGCCGCTGTTCAACGGGCCGCTGGAATGCCGCCTGTTCGAGATTCGCATGGTCGCCGGGAGTAACCGCAAAGGCTGATTGCTGCGATGCAATAAGGATAATCTTTTGATTTTGGTCAGGCTTTTGGTCTGACCAATATGTAAGCATCTTTGTTTTCTAATATTTATAAAGAGGAGCAACAAGATGTCCGTTCAGGCACTTTATCAACAGAAGCGCATGTCCGCCGGCGATGCCATCCGCGTCGTCAAGAACGGCGACACGATCGTCGTGCCGACCGCCGTCGGCGAACCGCCCAGCCTGCTGACGGCCTTGTCCGATGCGCGACGCGATTTCCGCGGCGTCACCGTGTCGCAGATTCTGCCGGTGCGTAAATACGCCTATCTCGATCCGGAAACGGTCGATCATGTGCGCCATACCGCCTACTTCTTCAGTGGCGCCACGCGTCCTGGCGGCAAGGAAGGGTGGATCGACTACTACCCGTCCTATTTCTCCGAAATGCCGATGCTGATCGAGCGCGGCCTGATGCCGGCCGATGTCGTCTTCAGCCTGGCTTCGCCGATGGACGAGCACGGTTATTTCTCGCTGTCGCTGGCCGCCGACTACACCATGGCGGCCGTGGCCAAGGCGCGCGCCATCGTGCTCGAGGTCAATCCGAACGTGCCGT
Organism: Azonexus sp.; assembly: GCA_041904995.1. GTDB lineage: Bacteria > Pseudomonadota > Gammaproteobacteria > Burkholderiales > Rhodocyclaceae > Azonexus. Next base: position 144,467 of record JAYRMB010000008.1, on the reverse strand, counting down.
TCGCCAACGGCAGCTGCCATGTCCATATCTCGCAGGTGACGGCGCTGTGCGAAAGCGCCGATCCGATCCTGGAAATCGGCCTGCCGAAGATCGGCCCGGTGCAGGAAGCGATCGGCAGCTATGTGGCCGAGATGATTCCCGATGGCGCAACCCTGCAAATCGGCTACGGCGGCATCCCCGATGCCGTGGTGATGCAGCTGACGCACAAGAAGGACCTCGGCATCCATACCGAGATGGTCGGCGACGGCATCATGACCCTGGTCGAGGCCGGCGTCGTGACCGGTGGCTGCAAGAACGTCAATCGCGGCAAGATCATGGCGACCTTCGCCCTCGGCTCGAAGAAGCTTTACGACTTCATGCACCGCAATCCGGGCCTGGAAATGCATCCGGTGGATGTCACCAACGATCCGTTCCTGGCCGGTCAGAACGACAACCTGCACGCTATCAACGCGACCATGCAGATCGATTTCCTCGGCCAATGCGGCTCGGAAAGCCTGGGTTCGGTGCCTTACTCCGGCACCGGTGGCCAGTCGGATTTCATTCGCGCCGCCAACCGTTCGAAGGGTGGCAAGGGCTTCATCGTCCTGCCGGCAACGGCCAAGGACGACACCATTTCGCGCATCGTGCCAACCCTGTCGCCGGGAACGCATGTGTCGACCAGCAAGAACGACATCAATTACGTTGTCACCGAGTTCGGCGTCGCACAACTGCGTGGCAAGTCGGCCAAGCAGCGTTGCGAAGCCCTGATCGCTATCGCCCATCCCAATTTCCGCAACGAGCTGCGCGAAGCGGCGAAGAAGATGTGCCTACTGTGAGTCTTGAAGTGATGGAAAAGCGTTTTTCCGAGCAGCAGCTCGAGCAGATCATCGAGGAAGCGATGGTCTACATGTGTGCCTGCCCGGCCCAGGTGGCTGTGCAACTGCGCAAGCTGCGCGAGTTGTACAGCTACCAGCAAAACTGCGAGACGGATCCGGGCAACGACCCGGCGCCGCATCGGGAGATCGCGCGGGCGGCCGTCGAAGCGCACGCGCTGATGGAGAATTGCCTGTCGCGCGTGCTGGAAATCGAAGGCTGGGACATGGCCACCCTGCGCATGCCGGAAGGCTTGCGGCGCAAGCGGGCGGAAGCGTTTGGACTGGACGATTGACGCTGGGCCAGGCGTTACAACTTGTAGCAACTTGCTAGCCCTGTTTTGCCAATAATTCGGCTATCTTGAAATCACGCAACAAGGAAAAACGGGTGCAAGCATGAAAGCACTGAAAATCGCCGTGATCGGCCTCGCGCTGTTGCTGACCGCGCTCAGTAGCGCCTGGGCGCATGGGCCGCGTGCGCGGGTTGGCGTCTACATCGGCCCGCCGGTGGTCTGGGGGCCGGCCTGGAGTCCTTACTGGTATCCACCACCTTACTACTATCCGCCGCAGCAGGTGATCGTCGTGCCGCCTACGCAGCCGCCGGTCTATATCGAGCAGAACCCGCCGGCCGAACAGCAGCAGACGCAGCAATACTGGTACTACTGCAAGAGCGCCAAGGGCTACTATCCTTATGTGAAGGAGTGCCCGGAAGGCTGGCAGCGTGTGCTGCCGCAACCGGAGAAATAAGCCATGACTGATTACAAGAAGTTGATGCGGCGCACGGCGATTGCCGCTTCGGTGTTGCTGCTCGGCGCCTGTACTGTGATGCCGACCGGGCCGAGCGTGATGGTTCTGCCAGGCACCGGCCAAAGCTTTGACCGCTTCCGGGCCGACGATGTCGAATGCCGCCAGTACGCGCATTATCAGATCGGCGGCAAGACGGCCGGCGATGCTCAGAAGGAATCGGCTGTGACCAGCGCCGCCGTGGGAACGGCGGTCGGAGCGTTGGCTGGCGCGGCCATCGGTGGCGATGCGCGTGGCGCAGCGGTCGGGGCCGGGGTCGGCTTGCTGGCCGGTGGCGCCGTTGGCAGCGATGCGGCACGCAGTTCGGGTGTCGGCACGCAGCGCCAGTACGACAATGCCTATATCCAATGCATGTACGCCAAGGGCCACCGTGTGCCGGTGCCGGCCAACATGAGCTACTCGGCGCCGGTCAAGGCGCAGGATGCGGGCATCCCGCCGCCGCCTCCGGGCGCTCCTCCGCCGCCGCCAAGCAAATAACGGTTTTTGGCAAAAAAGGGCAGTGCACCGCAGCTGCCCTTTTTTTTGCCCGCCGTTTCCTGTGAGAACGTGCCTGGCGCTCGAGTGTTCGGCCTTTGTAAAGGTTTTATTGAGCCTTTTGAAGCTCCTTGTAACGGTAAGCAACGAGAGCGGTTTTCCTGACCTCCTTGGGCGCAGAATAGGTCGCGCTACCTCATCGCCAAGGCGGAATCAGAGAGAGATCGGTCGATGTCTGGTCAGCATCACTTCCCACAGACAAGGAGTCATGATGAAAAAACAACTGCTGGCGATTGCCGCATGCTCGCTCATTTTCAGCCCGTTGGTTCAGGCCGACAACCATCCGCATTGGGGTTATAAAGGGCACGGCGGCGCCAGCCATTGGGCCGAACTCGATGAGAGTTTCGCTGCCTGCAAGCTGGGCAAGCAACAGTCGCCGATCAACATTGAAGCAGCCAAGGCAAAAAAGGCTGATCTGGCACCGCTGGCATTTGCGTACGCGGCCAGTGCGGCGGAAGTCGTCAACAATGGGCACACCATCCAGATCAATCTGCCGGCCGCCGGCAGCGTCGGCATAGCGGGCGCGGACTACAAGTTGCTGCAGTTCCACTTCCATGCGCCGAGCGAGGAGTTCATCAACGGCAAGCCCTATCCGATGGTGGCCCATCTGGTGCACAAGAACGCCGAAGGCAAGCTGGCCGTGGTGGCGGTGTTGTTCAAGCGAGGTAAGGAAAACGCCGCATTGAAGGCGGTGTTCGCCAATCTGCCGGCCAAGGAGGGCGAGACAAAGGCCCTGGAGGCACCGCTGAACGTGGCCGACTTCCTGCCGAAGGATCAGGCGTACTACGCTTTCGCCGGCTCGCTGACGACGCCACCGTGCAGCGAGGAAGTACGCTGGCAAGTGCTGAAGACGCCGGTCGAGTTGTCGGCGGCGCAGATCGCCACTTTCCGCAAGCTCTATCCGATGAATGCCCGTCCGGTGCAGCCCTTGAACGGCCGTACGGTCGAGGTCAGCCAGTAATCGCCCTGGCAGCAATAAAAAAGCCGGCAACAGCCGGCTTTTTTTGTGGCTCGTCGTCGCTCAGGCAACGCCCGCGGTGTGCGCTTGCTGGTCGGCCCAGTAGCTGGAGCGCACCATCGGCGCGCAGGCGGCACCGGAGAAGCCCATTTTCCTGGCTTCTTCCTCGTACATCTTGAAGACGTCCGGATGCACGTAGCGCGTCACCGGCAGGTGATGGCCGGACGGTGCCAGGTACTGGCCAATGGTCAGCATGTCGACGTCGTGGGCGCGAAGATCGCGCATGACTTCAAGGATTTCCTCGTCGGTTTCGCCCAGGCCGACCATCAGGCCGGACTTGGTGTTGACCTGCGGATAGCGCGCCTTGAACTGCTTGAGGAATTCCAGCGAGTGCTTGTAGTCGGCGCCGGGGCGGGCCTGCTTGTAGAGGCGCGGCACCGTTTCCATGTTGTGGTTGAGCACGTCGGGCAGGCACTGGCCGAGCACGTCGAGGGCGATGTCCATGCGGCCGCGGAAGTCGGGGACCAGCGTTTCGATGGTGGTGGTCGGCGAGGCTTCACGCACGGCGCGGATGACGTCCACGAAGTGCTGGGCACCGCCGTCGTGCAGGTCGTCGCGGTCAACGCTGGTGATGACGACGTAGCGCAGTTTCAGGGCGGCGACGGACTCAGCCAGTTCGCGCGGCTCATCCGGATTGGGTGGCAGCGGCTGGCCGTGGCCGACGTCGCAGAACGGGCAGCGGCGGGTGCAGATGTCGCCGAGGATCATGAAGGTGGCGGTGCCGCGGCCGAAGCATTCGCCGATGTTCGGGCAGGTCGCTTCTTCGCAGACGGTATGCAGCTTGCGCTCGCGCAGCATGGACTTGATCTCGCCGAAGCGGCCGGCGCTATTGCCGGCCTTGACGCGAATCCAGTCGGGTTTCTTGAGCGGGGTGTCGACCGGCACGATCTTGATCGGGATGCGCGCAGTTTTCAGTTCGCCCTTCTGTTTGACGCCTTTTTGCTTGGTGCCTTCAGCCTTGGTTTCAGCCATGTTGTTTGTCCAGTTGCCGTAGCAGGTGGTCGGAAAGACGCTCGCCCGCCTCGTGAGCGGTGAGCGGAATGTTCAGGTCTTTGGTTTGGATGACTTTCAGCCCCGGATAGCCACAGGGGTTGATCGCGTCGAACGGGGCAAGATCCATGTCCACGTTGAGCGACACGCCATGATACGAGCAGCCGTTGCGGATGCGCAGGCCGAGTGCCGCGATCTTGGCGTCGCCGACATAGACGCCGGGGGCGCCGTCGCGCCGCTCCGCGGTGACGCCGTAGTCGGCCAGCAGGTCGATGACGGCTTGCTCGATGGCCGTGACCAGTTCGCGCACCTTGATCTTCAGGCGCGACAGGTCGAGCAGCAGGTAGATCACCACCTGGCCGGGACCGTGGTAGGTGACCTGGCCGCCGCGGTCGATCTTGACCAGCGGGATGCCGACATCGCGCAGGATGTGCTCGGGCTTGCCGGCCTGGCCGAGGGTATAGACCGGCGGGTGTTCGACAATCCACAGCTCGTCCGGCGATTCTGCCGTGCGTGCTGCGGTGTACGCCTGCATTTGGGCAAAAACCGGCTCGTAATCGACCCGGCCCAGGCGTTTGACGACGATGGTCACTTAGAGGACGACCTTGACCAGCGGGTGCGAGGTCAGCTCCATGTACAGCGCGTCGAGTTGCGGCTTGGAGGTGGCGACCACGGTGCAGGTCAGGCTGACGTACTTGCCACCCGAGCTGGCACGCATTTCCATCGTCGCCCCATCGAAGCCGGGGGCGTGTTTGGTGACGATGGCGAGCACGGCCTGCGCCAGTTCGTCCTCGGCCTTGCCCATGATCTTCAATGGGAAGTCGCAGGGGAATTCGAGGAGGGTTTCTTGTTGCTGATCAGCCATTGCGCATTACCGTGTTCTTGAAGTCCTGATACCACTGCCACATCTTCTCGCCGTAGGGGCCGGGCTTGCCCGTGCCGACAGCCTGGCCGTCGAGCGTGGTGATGGCGAGAATTTCCTTGGTCGATGAGGTCATCCAGACCTCGTCGGCGGCGCGAAGTTCCGTTTCGGTGATTTCGCGCACTGCGAGCGGCTGGCCGTGATGTTCCGCCAGTTCGAGTATGACGTCGTAGGTGATGCCGGGCAGCATCAGGTGGGTCTTGGGCGGCGCCAGCAGCAGGCCGTCCTTGACGATGAAGATGTTGGACGCCGCGCCTTCCTTCATCAAACCGTCGCGGATGAGCAGCGCCTCGGCGCAGCCTTGCTCCACGGCTTCCTGGCGAGCCAGCACGTTGGCCAGCAGCGAGACGACCTTGAGGTCGCAACGCGACCAGCGCAGGTCGGGCACGGTGATGGCGGCAACGCCCTTGGCTCGGACCTCGGCCGACGTGGTGACCAGCGGCGAGGCGAAAGCGAAGGCGGTCGGTGGCACGCTCAGCGGCGGGAAGGCATGGTCGCGCTTGTTGTCGGCGCCGCGCGTGACTTGCAGGTAGATCGACTGGTCGGCCCAGGGCGCAGCTTCGATCAACTTGAAAATCACCGATTTCCACTCGTGCACCGCCAGCGGGTTGGCCAGTTTGATGCCGTCCAGCGTCGCCTGCAGGCGCTTCAGGTGCTCATCGATGCGGAAGGCCTGGCGCGAATACACCGGGATGACCTCGTAGACGCCGTCCCCGTACAAAAAACCGCGGTCGAGCGGCGACACGCCGGCTTCCGCCAGCGGCAGGAACTGGCCGTTCAGGTAAACGGGATCGGCGACGAATGGGGTCATGGGCTTAGACGAACCAGAGACGAATGGTGTGGAATATACGAATGAAGATATTGCCGAGTTCGATATTTTCAAGGGCGGTGGCGCTGTATTCGCCGTAAGGCTTGCCATCGACAGCAACCTTGAGCACGCCGACGGCCTGGCCGGCCTGGATCGGGGCGATCAAGCGCGGTTGCGGCACGAACTGGGTCGTCACCTTGTCGCCCAGGCCTTTCGGCACGGCGATCGAGATATCGTTGGCAAAGCCGACCTTGACTTCGCTCTGGGCGCCCTTCCAGACGCGCATCGGCGCCAGCGGTTGGGCCGAGGTGTAGACCGGCACCGGCTCGTAGGCCAGGAAGCCCCAGTTCAGCAGTTTCTGCGACTCGGTGGCGCGGGCATTGTCGGAGGCCGTGCCGAGCACGACGGAGAGCAGGCGGCGTTTGTCGCGCAGGGCGGAGGAAATCAGGCAATAGCCAGCGGCGTCGGTGTGGCCAGTCTTGACGCCATCGACGGTGGGATCGATGTAGAGCAGGCGGTTGCGGTTCGGCTGGGTGATGTTGTTGTAGCGGAACTCCTTCATCGAGTAATACTTTTTGTATTCCTCGGGGAAGTCGCGGATCAGCGCGCCAGCGAGCAGCGAGAGGTCGCGTGCCGTGGTGTAGTGGTTGGGGTCGGGCAGGCCGGTCGAGTTCATGAAGTGGGAGTTCTTCATGCCCAGACGCTGCGCTTCGCGGTTCATCATCTGGGCGAAGTTTTCCTCGCTGCCGGCGATGCCTTCGGCCAGGGTGACGCAGGCGTCATTGCCGGATTGCACGATCATGCCCTTGATCAGGTCCTCGACCGGAACCTGGGTGTCGACCTTGATGAACATCTTCGAGCCGCCAGTACGCCAGGCTTTTTCCGAAACCGGCAGTGGTTGCTGAAGCGACAGGGTTTTCTTGTGCAGTGACGAGAAGGTCAGATAGGCCGTCATCAGCTTGGTCAGCGAAGCCGGCTCCAGGCGGTCATCCGGCTTTTCAGCGGTGAGCAATTGGCCGGAACCCATTTCCAGCAGCAGCCAGGACTTGGCGGCGAGGCTGGGGGGTACGGGGGCTTGCTGGGCCTGTGCCGCATTGAGGGCGAACAGGCTGGCGGCGAGGACGATGGCTTGGCGGAACAACATGGAATGGTTTCTCTGTTTGCGTCGGGGGCGAAAATTATACCCCCGCTGGGGTTGGCGACTGGGTTGCGCCGGCGCACAAGACTTCGATGGCCGGATGGCGGATGCGCCTTTCGTTGGAGATGGCGTAGATCTGTTCGCTGACGCCATTCATCGCGCCGATGGCGCGGGCGGCCAGTTGGCTTTCGATTTGCTCGGCCAGGGCGAGCGGCGCCGGGAATATGCCCAGGCCGCCACGGCCGAAGGTGTTGAGTAGGGCGCTGTCCTCGAATTCAGCGACAATTTTCGGACGCAGGCCGTTGCTTTCCAGCCAACGGTCGATATGTCCGCGGATGGCGTTGTGGCGGGTGGGTAACAACAGGGGCGCGCCATTCAGGCACTCCGGGAATTCGCCATTGAGCTGGGTGGCGAGCTCCTGGGTGGCAAACAGGCCGGTGGCGAAGTCGCCCAGACGGGTGCTGAAAACCTTCAAGTTGCCGCCGGTGGCGGCTGGGCGGTCGGTTAGCACCACGTCGAGTCGGTGAAGAGCAAGGTCGGCGAGCAAGGTTTCGAATTCACCCTCGTCGCAGATCAGACGCACATCGGCGGGCATGGCGGTGACGTTGGAGAGTAGGCGGTAGGCGAGCAATTTTGGGATGCCGTCGGTAATGCCAGCGCGCAGGCGCAAGGTCGATTCGCTGTCTGAGTTCTCCACGGCATCGATCAAAGCCTCGCCGAGCTGGAAGATCTGGTCGGCGTAGCCAAGTGCGACGCGGCCGGCCTCGTTGAGCACCAGACCGCGCCCCTGGCTGTTGAACAGCGCCTTGCCCAGTTGCTTTTCCAGGATGGAAAGCTGCCCGCTGATGGTTTGCACCGCGACGCCCAGTTTTTCGGCAGCACGGGTAATGCTGCCCTCGTGTGCGACGACCCAGAAATAGTGGAGGTGCTTGAAATTGAGGTTGTTCATTAGTTCAGCAGAAAAAATCGAATGGTTTTTCAATTTTGCTCCGCTTTTTAAGGTTTGTGCAATGCACTAGAGTGCGCTCGTCTATGTCCAAAGGAGTCAAGACATGAAACGTATCGTTCTCTTCCTGCTGACCAACCTCGCGGTGATGCTGGTGCTCAGCGTCGTAACGAGCCTGCTCGGCGTCAACAAATTCCTGACCGCCAATGGTCTCAACCTCGGCATGCTGCTGGTTTTCGCCGGTGTGATCGGTTTTGGCGGCGCCTTCATTTCGCTGCTGATGTCCAAGAGTATGGCGAAGTGGAGCACCGGGGCGCGGGTTATCGAGCATCCTGGGAGTTCCACTGAAGTCTGGCTGGTCGATACCGTGGCCAAGCTGGCCGACAAGGCCGGCCTGCCCATGCCTGAGGTGGCGATTTACGACGGCGAGCCGAATGCCTTCGCCACCGGTGCGACCAAGAACAGTTCCCTGGTTGCCGTATCGACCGGCTTGCTGCAGAGCATGAGCCGAGAGGAAGCCGAGGCCGTGTTGGCGCACGAAGTGGCGCACATTGCCAACGGCGACATGGTGACGCTGACGCTGATCCAGGGCGTGGTGAATACCTTCGTGATCTTCCTGTCGCGCATCGTCGGTTATGTCGTCGATAGCTTCCTGCGTCGCAACGATGAGGAAAGCAGCGGCCCGGGGATTGGTTACATGGTGACTAGCATGATCTGCGAAGTCGTCTTTGGTGTGCTGGCTAGCATGATCGTTGCTTGGTTCTCTCGCCAGCGCGAGTTCCGGGCCGATGCCGGGGCGGCTCGCCTGATGGGATCGGCGGTGCCGATGCAGAACGCCTTGCGTCGTCTGGGTGGGCTGCATACCGAACCCTTGCCGCAGAACATGGCGGCCTCGGGAATCGCCGGCGGGCAAGGCCTGATGGCCTTGTTTGCCACCCATCCGCCGCTGGAAGAGAGAATTGCTGCTCTGTCAGTTCGCTGACAGAAAGCTGACCAAAAGCTGACAAACTGGGTTCGGGTTTGATAAAGTGACGCCATGATGCGATGCACAAAAAATGTTCTATGGCTTGCTCTGGCCATGTTTGCCCAAGTCACTTGGGCGCAGACTGATTTCGATTTGGCGAAACTGGAAAGCCTGGCGCTACAGAGCAGCCGGGCCGTGCTGGCCGGGCGTAGCGCGGTCGATGCGGCGCGGGCGGCAGTCGATACGGCGGCAGCTTTTCCCAACCCCGAACTGGAGTATCTGAGCGGCTCGCAAAGGGCGCGCGGTGTCGGTGGCACGCAGGGCGATGCGCGCAGTGTCGCCCTGACCCAACCGCTCGATATGCCGTGGGTGCGCTCGTCGCGCATCGGTGCAGCCGAGGCGGGATTGGAAGCTACCTCGGCGGCCAATCGAGGCTTTGAGGCCGAGGTTCTGGCGCGCCTGCGCTTGCGTTACTACGAAGTGCTTCGTCGTGAAGCGGAGCAACGTAATTCCAGAGAGGATCTGGCCTCGATGGAGAGTGTGCGCTCACGTATTGCCTTGCGTGTCGAGACTGGCGAGGCGCCGCGCTTCGAGCTGATCAAGGCCGATGCCGAATTGCTGAATGCCCAGAAGGCTGCCCAGGTCGCCGGGTTTCGCGTCGAGCAGGCGCGTTCCCTGTTGCGTCAGGCTGTCGGTAACGAGTTGCCGCCGAGTTTCAGTTTGGCGGGGCGTTTGAGCAGCGTTCCCGAGCTGCCGACGCTGGATGTGTTACGCAAGGAAGTGGAAACGGGTAGTCCCGATTTGGCGCGTGCCCGCGCCGAATTGGTGCGTGCCGAGCGTCAACTTGACCTGGAGCGCCGTCAGCGTTGGCCCAATCTCGCCGTGAAGGCATCGATGGATGAAGATCCGGATGTCCGCGCCAACAAGGTGGGTGTCGTCATGTCGATTCCCTTGTGGAATCGCCGCAGCGGCCCGGTGGGCGAGGCTTCGGCGCATCTGACACGGGCCCGCTACGAGCTGGAAGCCCAGCAGTTCTCTCAGCAGAAACAGCTTGAGGTGGCTTACCAGCAGTATGAAATTGCTCTGGCCCAGGTCAATGCCCTTGAATCCGGCATTGTCCGTCAGGCCGAGGAGGCGCTGAAGATCGCGGCAGCCGCATATCGTTTTGGCGAGCGTGGCTTTATCGAAGTACTGGATGCTCAGCGTGTCTATCGGGCGGCGCGCGTTGAACTGATTGCCGCCCGCTACGAAGTGGCTGCGGCCTGGGTTGAAATCGAGCGCCTGCGTGCGACTCCCGGAGGAAAACAGTAATGAAAAATGCCCTGATTGCGGTGTGCGCCGCAGCAGTGCTCCTGGGCTGTAACCAGGACGACAACAAGAAATCGGCACAGCAGGCCAACGATCCGACGATGGTCGTGCCGGCAGAGGAGTTGCGCAACCAGCTTCAGTTGGCTGAAGTCAAGACTGCCTTGGTCAATGAAACCCTGCGCGTGGCCGGGCGTATCGACTTCGACGAACAGCGAGTGGCCCGCATTGGCGCAACCATCACCGGCCGGGTGACGGTTATCGACGCCAAGCTCGGGCAGGTCGTACGCAAGGGCGACGTCCTTGCTCAACTGAACAGCAGCGAGTTGTCGCAACAGCAGTTGGCTTACCTGAAGGCGAAGGCACAGCTTGAGTTGAACAAGCGCAATGCCGAGCGGGCTAAGGCCTTGTTCGAGGCCGACGTGATTGGTGCGGCGGAACTGCAGCGCCGGGAAAGCGAATATCAGATCGCGCTGGCCGAAACGCGGGCAGCGGCAGATCAACTCCAGTTGCTTGGCGTTTCGCCGGGAGCCATCGCCAAATTGGGTAGCCATGGCGAAGTCAATTCGGTGACGCCGGTGGTTGCCACGCTGGCCGGCGTGGTTGTCGAGCGTAAGCTGGCGCAGGGGCAGGTCGTTCAACCGGCCGATGCCCTGTTCGTGGTGGCCGATCTCTCCCGCTTGTGGGCGGTGGCGCAGGTGCCGGAACAACAGGTGGGCCTGGTCAAGGCTGGGCAGTCGGTGAGCATCGAGGTGCCGGCCCTGGGTAACGAAAAACTGGTCGGCAAGCTGATTTTTGTCGGCCAGACGGTCGATCCCGAAACCCGCACCGTGCTGGTGCGGACGGAACTGGACAACGCCGACGGTCGCCTCAAGCCGGCCATGCTGGCTTCGATGCTGATCGAGGCCAAGCCGGTCGAGCGCCTGGTCATCCCATCCAAGGCCGTGGTGCGCGAGGAAGACATCGATCACGTCTTCGTTGCCGAGGACGACGGCGTCTTCCGCTTGGTCAAGGTGAAACTCAGTCCGGACCATGAGGGCAAGCGGGTCGTCCTCTCTGGCTTGAAGGGAGGCGAACGCATCGTCGTCGATGGCGCATTTCATCTGAATAACGAACGCAACCGCAAGGAAATGGAGGGCGCGTGATCGAGTCACTGGTTCGCAGTGCGCTCAAGCAGCGCCTGATCGTCGCGGTTATCGCCGCCGTACTCTTCTTTTTCGGGCTTAACGCGGCCCAGAAACTATCGGTCGATGCATTCCCGGATGTCACCAACGTCCAGGTGCAGATCGCTACCGAGGCGCCGGGGCGTTCGCCGGAGGAGGTCGAGCGTTTCGCCACCGTTCCGCTCGAAGTGGCGATGACCGGTCTGCCGGGGCTGGAGGAAATGCGTTCGCTGAACAAACCCGGCTTGTCGTTGATCACACTGGTGTTTACCGATGCGACCGACGTCTATTTTGCCCGTCAGTTGGTCATGGAGCGCCTGCTTGAGGTGGGCTCGCGATTGCCGGAAGGAATTACGCCCGTGCTCGGCCCGGTATCGACCGGTCTGGGTGAAGTCTATCAATACACCCTGGAGCGTAGCGACGACGGCAATCGGGCTTTGAGCCAGGAAGAGTTGATGCAGCGTCGTATTGCCCAGGACTGGGTGGTTCGTCCGCTCTTGCGTTCGATTCCGGGCGTGGCAGAAATCAACTCACAGGGCGGCTTTGCCAAGCAATACCAGGTTTTGGTGAACCCGGACCGTCTGCGTCACTTTGGTATTTCGGTTAGCGATGTCTATCTCGCGGTGGCTCGCAACAACGCTAATGCCGGGGGCGGCGTGCTGCCTCAATACGCCGAGCAGTACCTGATTCGCGGTATCGGCCTGGTGCGCGACGTCGAGGATATCCGGGCCATCGTGCTCAAGGAAAAGGACGGCGTGCCGGTCTATGTGCGCGATGTGGCCGAAGTTCTGATCGGCCATGAGGTGCGCCAGGGGGCGGTGATCAAGAACGGCACGACCGAAGCGGTTGGCGGGGTGGTCATGATGATCGCCGGCGGCAACGCCAAACAGGTGGTCAGCCGGATCAAGGCGCGCGTGGACGAGATCAACGCCAAAGGCATGCTGCCGGACAACCTGAGGATCGTGCCTTACTACGATCGTTCGGAATTAGTCGATTCAGCGCTGTGGACGGTGACCAAGGTGCTGCTCGAGGGCGTCGTGCTGGTCGTCGTGGTGCTCTTCCTCTTCCTCGGCGATGTGCGCTCCTCGGTCATTGTGGTCGCCACGCTGATCTTGACGCCTTTGCTGACTTTCATGGCGATGAACAAGCTGGGTATCTCAGCCAATTTGATGTCGCTCGGCGGACTCGCCATCGCCATCGGTCTGATGGTGGACGGCTCGGTGGTCGTCGTGGAGAACGCCTTCGCCCAGTTGGGCCGAGCGGCGCACAGTGGCGAGAGCACGACACGCATCATCCTGCGCGCGGTGGTCGAAGTGGCTACGCCGGTGATCTTCGGCGTCGGCATCATCATCCTGGTTTTCCTGCCGCTGATGACCCTGCAAGGCATGGAAGGCAAGATGTTCGCGCCGCTGGCCTACACCATTGCCATTGCGCTGGCGATCTCCCTGGTCCTTTCGTTGTCGCTGACGCCGGTGATGTCGACCTACCTGCTCAAGCCGCCGGCGCATGACGGCGATCACGATACCAAGCTGATCGCCGTGATGAAGTCGCGTTACCTGAAACTGCTGCATTCGGCCTTGGGTAGCGAGAAAAAGACGGTTGTCGTTGCGGTCGGTGCATTTGTGTTGTCCATCGGCATGCTGCCCTTCCTCGGCACGGCCTTCATCCCGGAAATGAAGGAAGGTTCGGTCGTGCCCGGCATCAACCGCGTGCCGAATATTTCCCTGGACGAATCGATCAAGATGGAAATGGAGGCAATGCGCCTTGTCATGGAAGTGCCAGGGGTCAAGTCGGCGGTATCCGGCGTTGGCCGGGGTGAGTCGCCGGCCGACCCGCAGGGGCCGAACGAATCGACTCCGATCGTCAGCCTGAAACCGCGTAGCGAATGGCCTTCAGGCTGGTCGCAGGACGATATTCAGGACGCGATGCGGGAAAAGCTGAAGGCGCTACCGGGTGTGCAGATCGTCATGGCTCAGCCGATTTCCGACCGCGTGGACGAGATGGTGACCGGCGTGCGTTCCGACATTGCGGTCAAGGTATTTGGCGACGATCTCGATCAGTTGCGCAAGGTCGCTGGCCAGATCGGCAAAGTGGCGCAGTCGCTGCGTGGTGCGCAGGATCTGCGTATCGAGCGGATCAGTGGGCAACAGTATCTGAGTATCGAGATCGATCGTCAGGCCATCGCTCGCCTCGGGCTCAATGTTTCCGACGTCAATGACCTGATCGAGACGGCGGTCGGCGGCAAGCAGGCCAGTGAAATATACGAAGGCGAACGTCGCTTCCCGGCAGTCGTACGCCTACCGGAACGCTTCCGCGACAACATCGAAGCCATTTCGAACATCCTGCTGACTTCGCATAGCGGTGCCCAGGCGCGTTTGGCCGATGTGGCGAAGATTCGTGTCGCCGATGGTCCGGCGCAGATTTCCCGTGAATTGGGCAAGCGTCGCATCGTGGTCGGCGTGAACGTCAAGGACCGCGACCTCGGCAGCTTTGTCGCCGAGTTGCAGCAGAAGGTCGAAAAGCAGGTGAAGCTGCCGGAGGGTTACTACCTGGAGTGGGGTGGCCAGTTCCAGAACATGGAGCGGGCACTCGGTCACTTGAAGGTCATCATCCCGATCACCATCGCGGCGATCTTCTTCCTGCTCTTCCTGCTCTTCAATTCCTTGCGTTACGCCACGTTGATCATCACCGTCCTGCCCTTTGCGTCGATTGGCGGCATCGTCGGGCTTTTCCTGACCGGCGAATACCTGTCTGTGCCGGCTTCTGTCGGGTTCATCGCCTTGTGGGGCATCGCAGTGCTCAATGGTGTCGTACTGGTGTCGTATATTCGCGGCCTGCGCGAACAGGGACGCAGCGTGCGCGAAGCCATTATTGAAGGGGCGACGCTGCGTTTCCGTCCGGTCATGATGACGGCGACCGTGGCGATGCTGGGCCTGATTCCCTTCCTGTTCGCTTCAGGGCCGGGATCTGAGGTCCAGCGCCCGCTGGCAATCGTAGTCATCGGCGGCCTGATCACCTCAACGCTGCTCACCCTGGTGGTGTTGCCAACCATATATCGCTGGTTCGACGAAGAGGAGGTCGAAGCATGAAAGAGATCAAGGCGGTGATCCGCCCGAACAAATTGGCCGCCTTACGAGATGCCCTCGTAGCGTTGCCTGGTTTTCCCGGTATGACGGTGACCAAGGTCGAAGGATGCAGTGCGCCGAGTCGCCACGTTCCAGCCAAAGTGAAGATCAAGGATGAGTTGACCGACTATACGTCGAAGGTACGTGTCGAAATCGTCGCGCCGGACGAGGTGGCCGAGCGAATTTTCGAGCGCATCACCGATATAGCGCAAACCGGCCACTATGGGGACGGTTTGGTGTGGATCACTGAAGTCGAACGTGCCGCCTTCATTTTCAAGACCATGCCGGATCCGATCTAGGCGGCAGCCCAATCTGCCGTGGAGGATTTCACGGCAGTAAACAGGCAGATTATCTAGAATTCGAACATCTTGTACGGTCGGTCGCGGCGCCGGGGATGTGAATGCCATGGAGAATCTGCTGACTTCGGAAGAAGGGCCATTTCTCGTTTCATCGCTGGAATTGCTGCAGGGGGTCGCCAGCCTGTCGCGTGGCGCCTACCTCAGCGAGTCGTCGCTCGAACTGGCGTTGAGCGTTCTGACCGAATCCGCCGGTCGCATGAGCGGCGTTGAGCGGGCCAGCATCTGGGCGTTGACCGACAACCACCGTGAGTTGCGTTGCATCGAGCTGTTCGAACTGGCCTTGTGCCGGCACAGCAGCGGCGGGGCGGTGTTGGCCGAGCGCTATCCGGCCTATTTCGAAGCGCTCGAAGAAGGTGGCAGCATCGTTGCCGACGATCCCTATAGCCATCCCGCCACAGCGGAGTTCGGTAGCGACTACCTGCCGCGGCTTGGGATCAGTGCCATGCTCGATACGCCGATCTACATTCGTGGCCAGCTGCAAGGGGTGTTCTGTCTTGAGCAGGTCGGTCGACGTCAGCCATGGACGCCGATTCATGGCTTGTTTGCGCGTATCGTGGCCAATCTGGTGACTCTGGCCCTGGTCGAATTCGAGGCCGGCGAGGCGCGGCGCGATGTGCAGGTGGCGACTGAGCGTCTTGATGCCGTGTTCGCCGCCTCGCGCGATGCCTTGGTGCTGGCCGATGCCGGGAGTGGCCTGATTCTCGACCTGAATGCCAAGGCCGAAAATCTTTTCGGCAATAATCGGCGCAATCTGCTCGGTCGCCATCAGGCGCGCTTGCATCCGCCGGCGCAGCAGGAAGCGATGGGTTACGAGCTCCGCCAGATGCTGGCCGGGCAATTGGGTCGTCCGTGGATTACCGAGGTACAGCGTCCGGATGGCACCGTGGTTTCCGTGGAGATGTCGGCCGAGCCGGTGCAGGCCGGAGGCGGCCGCCATTACGTTCTGGCCTGCTATCGGCCGCTTCAGTAATCCAGTACGGCAGCAATCAGGCTGGCCAGCGCTTCGATCTGGTCGGAAAGTTCGTCCTGGATCTCTCGCCGGTCCAAATGGTCGAGCTCAGCGTTGAGGGTGGTGGCAAACTCCTTGGCGGCCCGCACGATACCCCATAGTTCGAGTTGCTCGGCGTGCAGACGCAGGCTTTCCGCTTCATTTTTCAGGGCGTAGGCGTCGGGTGGCAGCACGGCCAGGGCATAGCGCATCTGTTCGATGTGCTCGGTGGCCTCGTCGACGAAGAGGCGGTCGATGGTGGGGGAACGGACTGCCGTGGCGGGAGTCAGACGGGCCGCAATGGCCAGGCGGTTGGCAAAATGCCGCGCCCGTTCGGGGAAGGTCGGGTGTTCCAGGCCTTCGGCTTCGACCAGGCTCTCGATGGCGGCACAGAGCGCGGCCACCAGGTGAGGTGTTTCCGCATGCTCAAGCTGGTCCGCGGCTTCCGCCAGGGCTTCGCCAAAGGCCAGGCAGTCGGCATCGCCGGTTTCGAGGGCAATGCTATAAAGCGAGAAGAGGGGCGGACGGATTTCCGCATCTGGATTGGTGTGCCGTTCCGACCATGCTGCAGCCAGGCGTTGGCTGGCCTCGATCCAGCGCGTATTCAGCTTCTTGTCGAAGCGCGGGGCGCGGGTTTTGGCCAGCCAGGGCAGGACGGCGGCGGTGGCATCCAGGGTCGGGGCGAGCGCGTTGCGCGTCGCCTCGAGTTCGTCGTCCGGGATGTCCGCCATGGCGCCCGAGGTTGTCAGCCGGCCAGTTTGGCGAAGGCGTCTACGACTTCCTTCGGTGCCTGGACCAGTTCGATCAGCACGCCTTCGCCGCCGATCGGGAATTCCTCATTGCCCTTCGGGTGCAGGAAGCAGATGTCGAAACCGGCAGCGCCCTTGCGGATGCCGCCCGGGGCGAAGCGCACGCCGTTGGCGGTCAGCCATTCCACGGCCTTGGGCAGGTCGTCGATCCACAGGCCGACGTGGTTGAGCGGGGTGGTGTGCACCGCCGGCTTCTTTTCCGGGTCGAGCGGCTGCATCAGATCGACTTCGACCTTGAACGGGCCGGTGCCCATGGCGCAGATGTCTTCGTCGACGTTCTCGCGCTCGGAAACGAAGTTGCCGGTGATTTCGAGGCCGAGCTTGTCGACCCACAGGGTCTTGAGCTTTTCCTTGGACGGGCCGCCGATGGCGATTTGCTGAATGCCGAGAACCTTGAACGGACGAGTCATGACGCTATTCCTGTCTGAGAGTTGATGACGTAATCCATAATTATAGGGATTTCCGGCGGTCGGCGAGAACCAGAAGCAGGATGCCGGCGAGCACCATGGGCAATGATAGCCATTGTCCCATGCTGATGGTGTAGGACTGGCCGAAGATGCCGGCGTCCGGCTCGCGGAAGAACTCGGTGACGAAGCGGAAGCAGCCGTAGCCGATCAGGAAAACGCCGGAAGCCGCGCCGCGTGGGCGGGGTGCTGCGGTGTACAGCCATAAAATGGCAAAAAGCAGCAGGCCTTCGAGGCCGATGTGGTAGAGCTGTGATGGATGCCGTGGTTCCATGTCGCCAGCCTGTGGGAAGACCATGGCCCAGGGCAGCGCAGGATCGGCGATGCGGCCCCATAGTTCGCCGTTGATGAAGTTGCCCAGGCGGCCAGCGGCAAGGCCGAGCGGGACGAGGGGGGCGATGAAATCAGTGACGTCGAACCAGGCCAGCTTGGCCTTGCGCGCCCACAGCGTCATGGCGACCAAGACCCCGAGAAACCCGCCGTGGAAACTCATGCCACCCTTCCAGACGGCGATGATTTCGAGCGGATGGGAAAAGTAGTAGCCCGGTTCGTAGAACAGTACTTGGCCCAGCCGCCCGCCGACGATGACGCCGAGCATGCCGTAGAAGAGCAGATCGTCGAGTTGTTCGGCAGTCACCGGACGTCCCCCCTGGCGGATGCGCCAGCGGCCGAGCAGCAGGAACTGGATGAAGGCGACCATGTACATCAGGCCGTACCAACGCACGGCCAAGGGGCCGACGGCAAAGGCGACCGGATCGAATTGTGGGTGAATAAGCATCGAGGGCCTGAGTGGGCTAGAATTGCCCGATTATAGTTCGCGCCGTTTTGCAGCACAGTGTCGGCGCCTGGTTTCAGACGGAGAGTAGCCATGCCCCAGTATCGTTCCCGTACATCCACCCACGGTCGCAACATGGCCGGCGCGCGTGCCCTGTGGCGCGCCACCGGCATGAAGGACGGCGATTTCGGCAAGCCGATCATCGCCGTGGTCAATTCCTTCACCCAGTTCGTGCCGGGCCATGTTCATCTGAAAGATATGGGCCAGTTGGTAGCGCGCGAGATCGAAGCGGCCGGCGGCATCGCCAAGGAATTCAACACCATCGCCATCGATGACGGTATCGCCATGGGCCATGGCGGCATGCTCTACTCGCTGCCGTCGCGCGACCTGATCGCCGATTCGGTCGAATACATGGTCAATGCCCATTGCGCCGATGCGATGGTGTGTATTTCGAACTGCGACAAGATCACCCCGGGCATGTTGATGGCCGCCATGCGCCTGAACATTCCGGTCGTTTTCGTGTCCGGCGGCCCGATGGAGGCCGGCAAGGTGAACTGGAAGGATCAGACGATCAAGGTCGACCTGATCGACGCCATGATCAAGGCCGGCGACAAGAGCGTTTCCGACGCCGAAGTCGAGGAATTTGAGCGTTCCGCCTGCCCGACTTGCGGCTCCTGCTCCGGCATGTTCACCGCCAACTCGATGAACTGCCTGACCGAGGCACTGGGGCTGTCGCTGCCGGGTAACGGTACTGTCGTCGCCACCCATGCCGACCGCAAGCAACTCTTCCTGCGCGCTGGCCGTCTCGCGGTCGAGCTGTGCAAGCGCTACTACGAGCAGGACGACGCCTCGGTGCTGCCGCGCAACATCGCGACCAAGGCAGCTTTCGAAAATGCCATCACGCTGGATGTGGCGATGGGCGGCTCGACCAACACAGTGCTGCACCTGCTGGCAACGGCCCGTGAAGCGCTGGTCGATTTCACCATGGCCGACATTGATCGTATCTCGCGCAAGACCCCGTGCCTGGCCAAAGTGGCTCCGGCGACGCAGAAGTATCACATCGAGGATGTGCATCGCGCCGGCGGCATTATGGGCATCCTGGCCGAACTGGACCGTGCCGGTTTGATTCATACGGCGGTCTCTACCGTCCATGCCAAGACGCTGGGCGAAGCGATCCACACCTATGACGTGACGCACAGCGCGGCACCCGACGTGCTCGAATTTTTCAAGGCCGCACCGGGCGGCGTGCCGACCCAGACAGCCTTCTCGCAGAATCGTCGCTACCCTGAGCTGGATCTCGACCGTACCCAGGGCTGTATCCGCAACAAGGCCAATGCCTATTCGCAAGACGGCGGCCTGGCCGTGCTCTACGGCAACATTGCGCTTGATGGCTGTATCGTGAAGACGGCCGGCGTCGATGAGTCGATCTGGAAGTTCACCGGGCGTGCGCGCGTGTTCGAAAGTCAGGATGCTGCGGTGGACAGCATTTTGGGCGGAAAAATCGTGGCCGGTGATGTCGTCGTGATTCGCTACGAAGGGCCAAAGGGTGGGCCGGGCATGCAGGAAATGCTCTATCCGACCTCTTATCTGAAGTCGATGGGGCTGGGCAAGGAGTGCGCCCTGCTGACCGACGGTCGTTTCTCCGGCGGTACCTCGGGCCTGTCGATCGGTCATGCCTCCCCGGAAGCCGCCGATGGCGGGGCCATCGGCTTGGTCGAGGAAGGCGATACCATCGAGATCGATATCCCGAATCGCCGCATCCAGCTGGCTGTTTCCGACGAGGAGTTGGCCAAGCGTCGTGCCGCCATGGAAGCCAAGGGCGATGCCGCCTGGAAACCGCTCAGTCGTGAGCGCGTGGTGTCCGCCGCCCTGCAGGCCTACGCCCTGATGGCGACTTCCGCCGACAAGGGTGCCGTGCGCGACGTTACGCAGATTCAGCGCCGGAAATGACACTGCATGTCTGGCTCGGGTTTCTCGTTGCGGCGATCCTGATCGCCGTAACGCCCGGGCCGGGAGCGGTACTCAGCATGAGTACGGGGCTCCGCTACGGCTATTGGTCGGCACTGACGGCTATTCTCGGTCTGCAGGCGGCGATCCTGACGCACCTGACGGTCGTTGCTCTCGGGCTCGGCGCTTTGTTGGCGACTTCGGAATGGGCGTTCTCCCTGGTCAAATTCGTTGGCGCGGCTTATCTGCTGTGGCTGGGTATCCAGAAATGGCGAGCGCCGGTTGTGCCGGTCGACGCTAGTGCGTCGCCTGTTCAGCGCCGAGGTCTCTTTGCCCAAGGTCTGCTGGTCAATCTGACCAACCCAAAAGCCGTTGTTTTCATCGGTGCCCTGGTGCCTCAGTTCATCGATCCGGCCGCAGCCTATTCGCTGCAATATGCGGAGATTGCAGCGACATTGTGTTTGACCGATATCGCGGTGATGTCGATTTACGCAATCGCTGCTTCCCGTTTGGGTAGCTGGTTGCATGATCCGAAGATGATCCGTTGGCAGAACCGGATTTTCGGTGGCCTGTTCGTCGCTGCGGGCGGACTCCTGGCAGCCTCTTCCAGGCCGGCTTGACGAGTACGGTCAACGTAAGACGAAGTCCGGCGTTATTTTCGATTGTGCTGTTTTATGCGCGAACTCGTTGCACTTACGTTGTTTCGGCCGCTTCTTCCGTTTGCAACGTACTGCAAAGGGTTTTATCATCCAAAGCTGATTTACCTACTACCCACCAACCCGTTGAACGGAGCGAGAGAATGAAAGCTGTTTACATTGCCATGATGGCGGCTGCCGGTATCGTGATGGCCGGTCAAGCCCAAGCTGACGAAGCCCTGGCTAAGGCCAAGAACTGCATGTCCTGCCACGCTGTCGACAAGAAGCTGGTCGGTCCGGCTTACAAGGATGTTGCCGCCAAGTACAAGGGCGACAAGGGTGCCGTCGACAAGCTGGCTGCCAAGGTCAAGGCGGGTGGCAAGGGCGCTTGGGGCGAAATCCCGATGCCGCCGAACAACGTCACCGACGACGAAGCCAAGAAGCTGGTTACCTGGATTCTGTCCCAGAAGTAATTTCGCTTTCTCAGCGAAAAGCCGACCGTTGGTCGGCTTTTTTCGTTTACGGGTGTTGACAGGGTGGGTGTCGGTCCGGATAATCTCGGGTTCTCCGGAGGGATACCCAAGCGGTCAACGGGAACAGACTGTAAATCTGTCGGCTCAGCCTTCGAAGGTTCGAATCCTTCTCCCTCCACCAGATTGATGCTGTAGCGGCTTGTGCTGCGGGCAGGGTAAGCGGGTGTAGCTCAATGGTAGAGCTGAAGCCTTCCAAGCTTAAGACGAGGGTTCGATTCCCTTCACCCGCTCCACGATGCGGTACGGCTGGAGTTTTAAGGTAGGCCCATGTGGCTCAGTGGTAGAGCACTCCCTTGGTAAGGGAGAGGTCGGCAGTTCGATCCTGCCCATGGGCACCACCGATTAGCTTGGATTCTGGATTTGTTACTTATTTGATTATTGAGGAACTGGAATGGCTAAGGAAAAATTCGAGCGTACGAAACCGCACGTGAACGTTGGTACGATTGGTCACGTTGACCATGGCAAGACCACGCTGACGGCTGCCATCACGACTGTGCTGTCCGCCAAGTTTGGTGGCTCGGCCAAGAAGTACGATGAAATTGACGCTGCGCCGGAAGAAAAGGCTCGCGGTATCACCATCAACACCGCCCACGTCGAATACGAAACCGCCAACCGTCACTACGCCCACGTTGACTGCCCGGGTCACGCTGACTACGTCAAGAACATGATTACCGGCGCTGCCCAGATGGACGGCGCCATTCTGGTCTGTTCCGCCGCTGATGGCCCGATGCCGCAGACCCGCGAACATATCCTGCTGGCTCGTCAGGTTGGTGTGCCGTACGTTCTGGTTTACATGAACAAGTGCGACATGGTTGACGACGCCGAGCTGCTCGAGCTGGTCGAAATGGAACTGCGCGAGCTGCTCTCCAAGTATGACTTCCCGGGCGACGACACCCCGATCATCCACGGCTCCGCACTGAAGGCCCTGGAAGGTGACCAGTCCGAAATCGGCGAGCCCTCCATCTTCCGCCTGGCTGATGCCCTGGACTCCTACATCCCGACCCCGGAGCGCGCTGTTGACATGCCGTTCCTGATGCCGGTTGAAGACGTGTTCTCCATCTCTGGTCGCGGTACCGTCGTGACCGGTCGTGTCGAGCGCGGCATCATCAAGGTTGGCGAAGAAATCGAAATCGTCGGTATCCGCCCGACCCAAAAGACCACCTGTACCGGTGTCGAAATGTTCCGCAAGCTGCTCGACCAAGGTCAAGCCGGCGACAACATTGGCGCCCTGCTGCGTGGTACCAAGCGTGAAGACGTCGAACGTGGTCAAGTGCTGTGCAAGCCGGGTTCCATCACCCCGCACACCCACTTCACCGGCGAAGTGTACGTTCTGTCGAAGGACGAAGGTGGTCGTCACACCCCGTTCTTCAACAACTACCGTCCGCAGTTCTACTTCCGTACCACGGACGTGACCGGCGCGATCTCCCTGCCGGAAGGCGTGGAAATGGTTATGCCGGGTGACAACATCCAGATGACCGTCAAGCTGATCGCACCGATCGCTATGGAAGAAGGTCTGCGCTTCGCCATCCGTGAAGGCGGTCGTACCGTCGGCGCCGGCGTCGTCGCTAAGATCATCGAGTAATCGATAGTTGTAAAGTTTTAAGGCGCTCCGGGTAACCGGGGCGCTTTAGTGTCTCTGCTGCAGGGGTGTAGCTCAATTGGTAGAGCGCCGGTTTCCAAAACCGAAGGTCGGGGGTTCGATTCCCTCCGCCCCTGCCACTCTCTAAAAAGATCGCGAACGTCATGGCTGACAAGATCAAGTTTGCGCTGGCGCTGGTTATTCTGGCAGCTGGCGTGGCTGGCTTCTACCTGCTCTCCGAGCAGGCGTTGATTTTGCGCGTCCTGGCGGTTCTCGTTGGGGTGGCGCTGGCGGCTGCAGTGGCTTGGAAAACCGAGCCGGGTCAGCGTTTCTTCCTGTTTGCCAACGAAGCCGTGGTCGAGGCCAAGAAGGTTGTGTGGCCGACTCGCAAGGAAACCATGCAGACGACCGGTGCGGTGTTCGCCTTCGTCGTCGTCATGGCTGTCGTCCTGTACATGACCGACAAGAGCCTCGAGTGGGTTCTTTATGACCTGATTCTGGGCTGGAAGAAATCATGAGCAAACGCTGGTACGTCGTACATGCCTATTCCGGCTTCGAAAAGAGTGTGATGCGCGCCATTCAGGAGCGCATTAACCGTTTGGGCATGCAGGAAAAATTCGGCCGCATTCTGGTGCCGGTCGAAGAAGTAGTGGAAATGAAGGGTGGCCAGAAAGCTATCTCCGAGCGAAAGTTCTTCCCGGGCTACGTCCTGGTTGAAATGGAGATGGACGACGACAGCTGGCACCTGGTGAAGAATACCCCCAAGGTCACCGGCTTTGTCGGTGGCACGGCCAACAAGCCGACGCCGATCTCCCAGAAGGAAGTCGACAAGATCATGCAGCAAATGCAAGAGGGTGTGGAAAAGCCGCGTCCGAAGATCTTGTTCGAGGTGGGCGAGGTGGTTCGCGTCAAGGAAGGTCCGTTCACGGATTTCCATGGTTCGGTCGAAGATGTGAATTACGAAAAGAACCGTCTGCGCGTTTCGGTGACTATTTTCGGTCGCGCTACGCCGGTGGAGCTTGAGTTCGGTCAGGTCGAAAAGAACTGATCTAGTTTTAGGGTCCGCTCGCCAACCCTGATGGCGGCAAAGAGGAGCGTCAGTCACCGGGAAGCCGGTAAAAGCGCGTTACCACTCATCAACAAGGAGTAACTATGGCCAAGAAAATTGTTGGCTACATCAAGCTGCAAGTGCCGGCAGGCAAGGCGAATCCGTCGCCCCCGATCGGTCCCGCGCTGGGTCAGCGCGGTCTGAACATCATGGAATTCTGCAAGGCGTTCAACGCCCAGACGCAGGGTGTCGAACCCGGTCTGCCGATTCCGGTTGTTATCACTGCTTATGCGGACAAGTCCTTCACCTTCGTGATGAAGACCCCGCCGGCCACCATCCTGATCAAGAAGGCTGCTGGTATCAAGTCCGGTTCGGCCAAGCCGCATACCGACAAGGTCGGCAAGATCACGCGCGCTCAGTGCGAAGAGATCGCCAAGACTAAGATGCCTGATCTGACTGCTGCCGATATGGAAGCGGCTGTTCGTACCATCGCCGGTTCCGCCCGCTCGATGGGTATCACGGTGGAGGGTCTGTAATCATGGCTAAGCTGACTAAAAAGCAAAAGGCCCTCGAGGGCAAGATCGTCGCACAGAAGCTGTACCCGGTTCAGGAGGCTCTGACGCTGGCCAAGGAAACCGCGACCGCCAAGTTTGACGAGTCGATCGACGTTGCGGTTAACCTCGGCGTTGATGCACGTAAATCCGACCAGGTGGTTCGTGGTTCCGTCGTGCTGCCGGCCGGTACCGGCAAGTCCGTGCGCGTTGCCGTGTTCGCCCAGGGCGACAAGGCTGAAGCCGCCAAGGCTGCTGGCGCCGAGATCGTTGGTTTCGACGATCTGGCTGCCGAAGTCAAGGCTGGTAACCTGAACTTCGACGTGGTTATCGCCACGCCGGACGCCATGAAGGTCGTTGGCCAGTTGGGGCAAGTGCTCGGTCCGCGCGGCCTGATGCCGAACCCGAAGGTCGGTACCGTCACCATGGACGTCGCAACCGCCGTCAAGAACGCCAAGGCCGGTCAGGTTCAATA
Organism: Azonexus sp.; assembly: GCA_041904995.1. Taxonomy (GTDB): domain Bacteria; phylum Pseudomonadota; class Gammaproteobacteria; order Burkholderiales; family Rhodocyclaceae; genus Azonexus. The sequence goes on along the minus strand of JAYRMB010000008.1, from coordinate 119,736 downwards.
CCGTACCGACAAGGCCGGTATCGTGCATGCCACGATCGGTCGCGCCTCGTTCTCCGTCGAAAACCTGGAAACCAACCTGAAGGCGCTGATCGATGCCTTGACCAAGGCCAAGCCGGCTTCGTCGAAGGGTCAGTACCTGAAGAAGGTGGCAGTCTCCGCCACCATGGGTCCGGGCGTTCGCGTCGATCAGGCTACCCTGGTCGGCTAAAAAAGTACTTTGGGCCGGTGTGCACCGCAGCAGTGGCGCACACCGGATCGTCAAAGACCGCAGGTGCCCCGGAAACGGGGCTTAATCGCGAAAGCGGCCGGCGCAGACGGTGTCCCCGAACAAGATTTTCTGCTGACTGGTAACAGGCAGCATAGCTTCTGGTTCAGGTCGCCGTAGGTGCGGTGGAGAAATCCACCGTGTTATGGACTTGAAAGGAGGAAAGACCTGTGGGTCTCAATCTGAACGACAAAAAAGCTGTCGTAGCTGAGGTGTCGGCCCAAGTGGCTACCGCCCAGACGATCGCAGTTGCCGAATACCGTGGCATCGAAGTGGGTGATCTCACCGTGCTGCGCAAGAAGGCGCGCGAGTCTGGCGTGTATCTGCGCGTGCTGAAAAACACCCTGGTACGTCGGGCGGTGGCTGGCACTCCGTTTGCCGGCCTGGCTGACCAGATGGTCGGTCCGCTGATTTACAGCATCTCCACCGATCCCGTGGCAGCCGCGAAGGTCCTCAACGACTTCGCAAAAACCAACGACAAGCTGGTACTGAAGGCCGGTTCCTATGCCGGTAATGTGCTCGACAAAGCCGGTGTGCAGGCACTCGCCTCCATCCCGAGCCGCGAAGAGCTGCTCTCCAAGCTGCTGTACGTCATGCAAGCTCCGGTCGCCGGCTTCGTCCGCGCCGTGGATGCACTGGCAAAGAAGCGCGACGAAGAAGCAACCGCTGCTTGATCCCTACCGCATACGAACTGAATTAGGAGTAGTTTGAAATGGCAATTAGCAAAGAAGACATCCTGGAAGCCGTTGGCTCCCTGACCGTTATGGAACTGAATGACCTGGTCAAGGCATTCGAAGAGAAGTTTGGCGTTTCCGCTGCTGCTGTCGCCGTTGCCGGCCCGGCTGCTGGTGGCGCTGCCGCTGCTGCTGAAGAGAAGACCGATTTCACCGTCGTCCTGGCTGCTGCCGGCGACAAGAAGGTTGAAGTCATCAAGGTCGTCCGTGCCGCCACCGGCCTGGGCCTGAAGGAAGCCAAGGACCTGGTTGACGGTGCTCCGAAGCCGGTCAAGGAAGGCATGCCGAAGGCTGACGCCGAAGCGCTCAAGAAGCAACTGGAAGACGCTGGCGCCAAGGTCGAACTCAAGTAATCGACTTTTGTACCGTGGGCTGGTGGTTATTGCCACCAGCCCTTTTGTGCTTTGTAAAACAGGTTTAAACCAGCCCGAGAAGAAGCAAGCTTGAATATCGCCAGCCGGCAAACGCAAACCGTACTTTCCTCCTGCTCAGCGGGGTGGGGAGGCCGTTTGCGTTTGCCTGTTCCCACAGGTTCATCGCTTGATTTCATCCTCACGGAGTTACCATGACTTACTCCTTCACCGAGAAGAAACGCATCCGCAAGAGCTTCGCCAAGCGCGTTAGCGTGTTGGACGTTCCTTTCCTGCTTGCAACGCAGCTTGAGTCTTTCGAAGCGTTCCTGCAGGCGGATATTCCCGCCGAAAAGCGCAAGAACGAAGGCCTGCAGGCGGCGTTCACGTCGATCTTCCCGATCGTTTCTCATTCCGGCAACGCTCGTCTGGAATTCGTCAGCTATATGCTCGGCGAGCCGGCTTTCGACGTGACCGAGTGCCAGCAGCGTGGACTGACCTTCGCCTCTTCGCTGCGCGCCAAGGTTCGCCTCGTTATCATGGACCGCGAGGCGCCGGATACGGTCAAGGAAGTCAAGGAGCAAGAAGTCTACATGGGGGAAATTCCCCTGATGACTGGCAACGGTTCCTTCGTGATCAACGGTACCGAACGTGTCATCGTCTCCCAGTTGCATCGCTCGCCGGGTGTGTTCTTCGAGCATGACCGTGGCAAGACCCACAGCTCGGGCAAGCTGCTGTTCTCGGCCCGCGTGATCCCTTATCGTGGTTCGTGGCTGGATTTCGAATTTGATCCGAAGGACACACTGTTCTTCCGCGTCGACCGCCGTCGCAAGATGCCGGTAACTACCCTGCTGAAGGCGATTGGAATGAGCTCCGAGGAGATCCTCGAGCGCTTCTTCGAATTTGATACCTTCCTGCTCGGTAAGGAAACCATCGAGTTCACGTTGATGCCCGAACGTCTTCGTGGCGAAGTCGCTCGTTTCGACTTCGTGGCACCGGATGGCAAAGTTATCGTGGCCAAGGACAAGCGGATTACCGCCAAGCACATCCGCGACATGGGTGCCGCTTCGCTTAACCAGATCGCTGTGCCTGAGGAATTCATCCTCGGCCGTGTCGTGGCCAAGAACATCATCGACAAGGCAACCGGTGAGGTCGTGGCAAACGCCAACGATGAAATTACCGAAACGCTGCTGGCTAAGCTGCGCGAGGCCGATATCACTACTGTCGAGACCCTCTACACCAACGATCTGGACCGTGGCGCCTTCATCTCGAACACCTTGCGTGCCGATGAAACCGCCAGCCGCCAGGCCGCACGTATCGCCATCTATCGCATGATGCGTCCGGGCGAACCGCCTACTGAGGAAGCGGTCGAAATTCTCTTCAACGGCCTTTTCTACTCCGACGAACGCTACGATCTGTCGGGCGTTGGCCGCATGAAGTTCAACCGTCGCCTGGGTCGCCAGGATGTGATCGAACACAAGGTCATGGTGCGTTCCCTGGCCTCCAAGGCTGAGGCCGCGCTAAAGAATCTTTCTGAGGCCACTGGCTTTGCTCTGTCGGTCATCCAGGATTTGGTTGCTGGCTTGCCCTACGGCCCGCGCGCCCTGTGCGAAAACATGGCCTTGGCCGATGCCGAAGCGTTGGCAGCCAAGGTGAAGTCTTTGGGCGCCAACCTCGAGGTGCGTGAGCAGCTTACCCTGTCGCCGCGAGATATCGTCGAGACCATCAAGATTCTCGTCGAGTTGCGCAATGGCCGCGGCGAAATTGACGATATCGACCACCTTGGCAACCGTCGTGTTCGCTCTGTTGGTGAACTGGCCGAAAACCAGTTCCGTGCTGGTCTGGTCCGTGTCGAACGCGCCGTCAAGGAGCGTTTGTCGCAGGCCGAGTCCGATAACCTGATGCCGCACGACCTGATCAATGCCAAGCCGATCAGTGCTGCCATCAAGGAATTCTTCGGTTCCAGCCAGTTGTCCCAGTTCATGGATCAGACCAATCCGCTGTCGGAAATCACGCACAAGCGTCGTGTTTCCGCCCTTGGTCCGGGTGGTCTGACTCGCGAGCGCGCCGGCTTCGAAGTGCGTGACGTGCATCCGACGCACTATGGTCGCGTTTGCCCGATCGAAACGCCGGAAGGCCCGAACATCGGTCTGATCAACTCGCTGGCCCTCTTTGCCCGCGTCAACAGCTATGGCTTCATCGAAACCGCTTATCGCAAGGTAAATGACGGTAAGGTGACTAACGACATCGAATACCTGTCGGCGATCGAAGAGGGCAACTATGTGGTTGCCCAGGCCAACGCCGCGCTTGATGGCGAAGGTCGACTGTCCGACGATCTGGTGACCTGCCGCGAGAAGGGTGAAACCATCCTGGCCGAGCCGGCTCGTGTTCAGTACATGGACGTGGCTCCTGGTCAGATCGTGTCCGTCGCCGCCTCGCTGATTCCGTTCCTTGAGCACGACGATGCGAACCGCGCCCTGATGGGTGCCAACATGCAACGTCAGGCCGTTCCTTGCCTGCGTCCGGAAAAGCCGCTGGTGGGTACCGGGATCGAACGTACCGTTGCTGTCGACTCGGGTACCGCGGTCGTTGCCCGTCGCGGTGGCAAGGTCGACTATGTTGACGCCGGCCGTGTCGTGGTTCGCGTCAACGATGACGAAACCTACGCCGGTGAGGTGGGTGTCGATATCTACAACCTGACCAAGTACACCCGTTCCAACCAGAACACCAACATCAACCAGCGTCCGATGGTCAAGGTTGGCGACATCATCGCCAAGGGCGACGTGGTTGCCGATGGCGCTTCGACCGACAAGGGCGAACTGGCTCTCGGTCAGAACATGCTTATCGCGTTCATGCCGTGGAACGGCTATAACTTCGAAGACTCGATCCTGATCTCCGAGCGCGTGGTTGCCGAAGATCGTTATACCTCGATCCACATCGAGGAACTGACGGTTGTGGCACGCGACACCAAGCTGGGGCCTGAGGAAATTACCCGCGACATCGCCTCCTTGGGCGAGGCGCAATTGTCCCGACTGGACGACTCCGGCATTGTTTACATCGGCGCCGAAGTAGAAGCCGGCGACGTCCTTGTTGGCAAGGTGACGCCGAAGGGCGAAACCCAGCTGACGCCGGAAGAGAAGCTGCTACGTGCGATCTTCGGTGAAAAGGCTTCTGACGTTAAGGATACCTCTCTGCGTGTGCCCTCGGGCATCGCGGGTACCGTGATCGACGTTCAGGTCTTTACGCGTGAAGGCATTGAGCGCGACAAGCGTGCTCAGTCGATCATCGACGAGCACCTGCGTCACTACAAGCTGGATCTGGCTGACCAGATGCGTATCGTCGAGCGCGACGCCTTTGAGCGTATCGGTCGTCTGATCCTCGGCAAGAAGGCCAATGGTGGTCCGAAGAAGCTGGCCAAGGGGGCGCTGATTGAGCAATCCTATCTGGACAGCATGGATCCGCACCATTGGTTCGACATCCGCGTCGCCGACGACGAGATCGCCCAGCAGCTGGAGCAGGTCAAGGATGGTCTGGAGCAAGCTCGCAAGGACTTCGACATCGCGTTCGAAGCCAAGCGCAAAAAGCTCACCCAGGGCGACGAACTGCCGCCGGGGGTTCAGAAGATGGTCAAGGTTTATGTCGCCGTCAAGCGTCGCTTGCAGCCAGGTGACAAGATGGCCGGCCGTCACGGTAACAAGGGTGTGGTTTCCCGTATTCTGCCGGTCGAAGACATGCCGTATATGGCCGATGGCCGTCCGGTTGACATCGTGCTGAATCCGCTCGGTGTGCCGTCCCGTATGAACGTCGGTCAGATTCTCGAAGTTCACCTCGGCCTAGCGGCCAAGGGCCTCGGTTTCAAGATCGGCGACATGCTGCGTGCCAATGCCAATGCCAAGGAAGTGCGTGGCTTCCTCGACAAGATCTACAACAACAGCGGCAAGTCGGAAAATCTCGACGAGCTGAGCGATGGCGAGATCATGGAAATGGCCGGCAACCTGACTACTGGCGTGCCGTTTGCGACCCCGGTGTTCGATGGTGCCAAGGAAGAGGAAATCAAGGCCATGCTGGAACTCGCCGGCATGCCGTCCTCCGGTCAGATGACTCTGTTCGACGGCCGCACTGGCGATGCCTTCGAGCGTCAGGTCACGGTTGGCTACATGCACTACCTGAAGCTGCATCACTTGGTTGATGACAAGATGCATGCCCGTTCGACCGGCCCGTACTCGCTGGTAACCCAGCAGCCGTTGGGTGGTAAAGCCCAGTTCGGTGGTCAGCGCTTCGGTGAAATGGAAGTGTGGGCGCTGGAAGCCTATGGCGCCTCCTACGTGCTGCAGGAAATGCTGACCGTGAAGTCCGACGACGTGAACGGCCGGACCAAGGTCTACGAAAACATCGTCAAGGGCGAGCACAAGATCGATGCCGGCATGCCGGAATCCTTCAACGTGCTGGTCAAGGAAATCCGTTCCCTGGCGATCGACATCGATCTGGAACGTTACTGATTCAGGGCTTAGGAGTTAAACGATGAAAGCATTGCTCGATCTGTTCAAGCAGGTGACCGCCGAGGAAGAATTCGACGCGATCACCATTGGCCTCGCTTCGCCCGACAAGATCCGTTCCTGGTCCTACGGCGAAGTCAAGAAGCCGGAAACCATCAACTATCGTACTTTCAAGCCGGAGCGGGATGGTCTGTTCTGTGCCAAGATCTTTGGCCCGATCAAGGACTACGAGTGCCTGTGCGGCAAGTACAAGCGCCTGAAGCACCGCGGTGTCATTTGTGAAAAGTGCGGTGTCGAAGTCACGCTGGCCAAGGTTCGTCGTGACCGCATGGGCCATATCGAACTGGCCTCGCCGGTCGCTCATATCTGGTTCCTGAAATCCCTGCCGTCCCGTCTCGGTATGGTGCTCGACATGACGCTGCGCGACATCGAGCGCGTCCTGTATTTCGAAGCCTATGTCGTCACCGATCCGGGTATGGTCTCCAACCTGCAACGCAGCCAGTTGCTGACGGAAGAGCAGTATCTGGACATGGTCGAAGAGCATGGTGACGAATTCCAGGCCCTGATGGGTGCCGAGGGTATTCGCGAACTGCTGCGTAATCTCGAACTCAACAGCGAAGTCGAATCGCTGCATGCCGAACTGGAAGTTACCGGTTCCGAGGCCAAGAACAAGAAGTTGGCCAAACGCCTGAAGGTGCTTGAGGCTTTCCAGAAATCCGGTATCAAGCCGGACTGGATGATTCTCGAAGTCCTGCCGGTGCTGCCGCCGGATTTGCGTCCGCTGGTGCCGCTTGATGGTGGTCGCTTTGCGACCTCGGACCTGAACGACCTTTATCGTCGTGTCATCAACCGTAACAACCGTCTGAAGCGCCTGCTCGAACTGAAGGCTCCGGAAATTATCGTGCGCAACGAAAAGCGCATGCTGCAGGAAGCCGTCGATAGCCTGCTCGACAACGGTCGTCGCGGTAAGGCCATGACCGGCGCCAACAAGCGTCCGCTGAAGTCGCTGGCCGACATGATCAAGGGCAAGGGCGGACGCTTCCGTCAGAACTTGCTCGGTAAGCGCGTCGACTACTCTGGCCGTTCGGTCATCGTGGTGGGTCCGCAGCTCAAGCTGCACCAGTGCGGTCTGCCCAAGCTGATGGCGCTGGAGCTGTTCAAGCCCTTCATCTTCCACAAGCTGGAAGTGCTCGGCTACGCCACCACCATCAAGCAAGCCAAGAAGATGGTCGAAGGCCAGGAGCCGGTGGTTTGGGACATCCTGGAAGATGTCATCCGCGAGCACCCGGTCATGCTGAACCGCGCGCCGACGCTACACCGTCTGGGTATTCAAGCTTTCGAGCCGACCCTGATCGAAGGCAAGGCCATCCAGCTGCACCCGCTCGTCTGCGCGGCCTTCAACGCCGACTTTGACGGTGACCAGATGGCTGTTCACGTTCCTCTGTCGCTGGAAGCGCAGATGGAAGCGCGCACCCTGATGCTGGCCTCCAACAACGTGCTGTCGCCGGCCAACGGCCAGCCGATTATCGTGCCGTCGCAGGATATCGTTCTGGGTTTGTACTACGCTACCCGTGAGCGCATCAACGCCAAGGGCGAAGGCATGTATTTTGCCGACGTAGCTGAAATCGAGCGCGCCATGGCGGCCGGTCAGCTCGATATCCACGCCCGTATTTCGGTTCGTTTGCCGCAATACGAACCTGCTGCGGTGGACGGTGAATGGAACGAAAAAATCGTTCGTATCGAAACCACAGCCGGCCGTGCCATTCTGGCCAAAATTCTGCCGAAAGGCTTGCCCTTCAAGGCAATCGACAAGGCTCTGAAGAAGAAGGAAATCTCGAAGCTGATCGACGAGTCCTTCCGCCGTTGCGGCCTCAAGGAAACCGTCGTCTTCGCCGACAAGCTGATGCAGAACGGTTATGCCTTGGCAACTCGTGCCGGCATCTCCTTCTGTTCCGACGACATGCTTGTTCCGGCCAAGAAGTACGAGATCATCAATGCGGCCGAGTCCGAGGTTAAGGAAATCGAAGACCAGTACAAGAACGGTCTCGTGACCCAAGGCGAACGCTACAACAAGGTGGTGGATATCTGGGGTCGTACCGGCGACCAAGTCGCCAAGGTGATGATGGACGAACTTGGCCACGAGGAAGTCATCGATCGCCACGGCAAGAAGGTCAAGCAGGATTCCTTCAACTCCATCTATATGATGGCGGACTCCGGTGCTCGCGGCTCCGCCGCCCAGATTCGTCAGCTGGCCGGTATGCGCGGCCTGATGGCGAAGCCGGACGGCTCGATTATCGAAACCCCGATCACGACGAACTTCCGCGAAGGTCTGAACGTTCTTCAATACTTTATCTCGACTCACGGTGCCCGTAAGGGTCTGGCCGATACCGCGTTGAAGACTGCGAACTCCGGCTACCTGACTCGTCGTCTGGTCGACGTGACCCAGGATCTGGTCATCACCGAAGACGATTGCGGTACCAAGAACGGTTTTGCCGTCAAGGCGCTGGTCGAAGGCGGTGAAGTCATCGAACCGTTGCGCGAGCGTATCCTCGGTCGCGTTACCGGTGAAGATCTCGTCGATCCGGAAACCCAGGAAACCGTCATCTTCGCCGGCACCATGCTGGACGAAGATCTGGTTGAGCTGATTGACAAGCTCGGCATTGACGAGGTCAAGGTCCGCACCCCGCTGACATGCGACACTCGCTATGGCTTGTGCGCCAAGTGCTACGGTCGCGATCTTGGTCGTGGCACGATGGTCAATGCCGGTGAGTCTGTTGGTGTTATTGCTGCCCAGTCGATCGGTGAGCCGGGTACCCAGCTCACCATGCGCACCTTCCACGTCGGTGGTGCAGCTTCTCGGGCTGCTGTCGCGTCGCAGGTTGAAGCCAAGTCGGCCGGTACGATCCGCTACACCTCCAACATGCGTTATGTCACGAGTGCCAAGAACGAAAAGGTTGTCATCTCTCGTTCCGGCGAAGTGCTCATCACGGATGATCATGGTCGTGAGCGCGAGCGTCACAAAGTGCCGTACGGTGCCATGCTGGCTGTCGATGAGGGCAAGGCCGTCAAGGCCGGCGCCAAGTTGGCCTCGTGGGATCCGCATACCCGTCCGATCATCACCGAATACGCCGGTACGGTTAAGTTCGAAAACGTCGAAGAAGGTGTGACCGTTGCCAAGCAGGTTGATGATGTCACCGGCCTGTCGACGCTGGTTGTTATCGACAACAAGCGCGGCGGTAAGGCTGCAACCAAGGGCTTGCGTCCGGTCGTCCGACTGCTCGACGAAACCGGCCAGGAGGTCAAGATTGCCGGAAGCGACCATTCAGTTTCGATCGCATTCCAGGTTGGTTCGATTATTTCGGTGGCCGACGGCCAACAGGTTGGTGTTGGTGATGTTCTCGCTCGTATGCCGCAAGAGTCTGCCAAGACCCGCGACATTACCGGCGGTCTGCCGCGCGTTGCCGAATTGTTCGAAGCACGCACGCCGAAGGATGCTTCCGTACTGGCCGAATTTACCGGCACCATCAGCTTCGGTAAGGACACCAAGGGCAAGCAGCGTCTGATCATCACCGATCTTGACGGCGAAACCCACGAGTACCTGATCCCGAAGGACAAGCATGTTCTGGTGCACGATGGCCAAGTGGTCAACAAGGGCGAGAAGATCGTCGAAGGGGAACCGGATCCGCACGATATCCTGCGTCTGCAGGGCGTGGAGGCCTTGGCCCGCTACATCACCGACGAAGTGCAGGACGTTTATCGTCTGCAAGGTGTGAAGATCAACGATAAGCACATCGAAGTGATCGTTCGTCAGATGCTGCGTCGTCTCACGATCGTCGAGCCGGGTGATACCAAGTTCATCAAGTCGGAGCAGGTCGAACGCGCCGAATTGCTGGCCGAAAATGATCGGGTGATTGCCGAAGGCAAGCTCCCGGCGACTTTTGAGCACATGCTGCTGGGTATCACGAAGGCCTCGTTGTCGACCGATTCCTTCATTTCCGCCGCTTCCTTCCAGGAAACGACCCGCGTCCTCACCGAGGCTGCCATCATGGGCAAGCGGGACGAACTGCGCGGTTTGAAGGAAAACGTCATTGTCGGTCGCCTTATCCCGGCCGGTACCGGCTTGGCCTATCACCGCAGCCGCAAGGCTCAGGCGGCAGGCGAAGATCAGGCCGCTGGTCGCGACTTCGAACAGCCGGCACAGGATGTTGCGCAGGAAGCAGATCAAGGTCTGTAAGCAATACTCAACCCCGGTGCCACGTTGACACCGGGGTTGATCAACCATAGAATTTATGGTCTTTGTCGGCAGAGGCTAATCATTGTCTCTGTCTGTGATAACAAAATTGCCGTCGTGCATCCTTTGGGTGCCCGGCTGTTGAAGGAAGTTTGATATGCCGACCATCAACCAGCTCGTGCGCAAGCCGCGCGTTGCCGAAAAGGCCAAGAGCAAGGTTCCTGCGCTGGAAAAGTGCCCGCAGAAGCGTGGCGTCTGCACCCGCGTCTACACCACCACCCCGAAGAAGCCGAACTCCGCTCTCCGTAAGGTTTGCAAAGTTCGTCTGACCAATGGCTTCGAAGTCATTTCTTACATCGGCGGTGAAGGTCACAACCTCCAGGAGCACTCCGTTGTGCTGATCCGTGGTGGTCGTGTCAAGGACTTGCCGGGTGTGCGTTACCACACCGTGCGTGGCTCCCTGGATACGCAAGGCGTTAAAGATCGTAAGCAGGCCCGTTCCAAGTACGGTGCCAAGCGTCCGAAGGCTGCTTAATAACAAAGGCAGCTTGAGTAAGTGGTCGTTCATATGGGCGGCCGAGAGGGCCGGGTGGGCTAAAACCCCTTCCCGGCTTTTCAACTGAATCGTGTTTATTAGAGGTTAATATGCCCCGTCGTCGTGAAGTACCCAAGCGTGACATTCTTCCGGATCCGAAGTTCGGCAGCGTCGAAGTTACCAAGTTTATGAATGCCGTCATGCAGGATGGCAAGAAGTCGGTTGCCGAGCGCATTATTTATGGTGCCTTCGAAATCATCTCCCAGAAGTCCGGCAAGGATCCGCTCGAGGTATTCTCGGCGGCCATGGCAAACGTCAAGCCGATGGTTGAAGTGAAGTCCCGTCGCGTCGGCGGCGCCAACTATCAGGTTCCGGTTGAAGTTCGTCCGGCCCGTCGTAGCGCTCTGGCGATGCGCTGGTTGCGCGAATCGGCTCGCAAGCGCTCCGAGAAGTCTATGGGTCAGCGTCTGGCCGCCGAAATGCTGGAAGCCTCCGAAAATCGCGGTGGCGCAGTGAAGAAGCGCGACGAAGTTCACCGTATGGCTGAAGCCAACAAGGCCTTCGCCCACTTCCGCTTCTAATTCACCGAGGGCTTTAACGTGGCACGTAAGACTCCCATTGAGCGCTACCGCAATATCGGTATCAGCGCGCACATCGACGCCGGCAAGACCACCACGACCGAGCGCATCCTGTATTACACCGGTGTTAACCACAAAATCGGTGAAGTGCATGACGGCGCTGCAACCATGGACTGGATGGAGCAGGAGCAGGAGCGTGGTATCACCATTACCTCCGCTGCAACCACCTGCTTCTGGAAGGGCATGGATATGCAATTCCCGGAGCATCGCTTCAACATCATCGACACCCCGGGACACGTTGACTTCACCATCGAAGTCGAGCGTTCCATGCGCGTCCTGGATGGTGCTTGCATGGTTTACTGTGCGGTCGGTGGCGTTCAGCCCCAGTCCGAAACCGTTTGGCGCCAGGCCACCAAGTATCGCGTGCCGCGACTGGCTTTTGTGAACAAGATGGACCGCTCTGGCGCGAACTTCTTCAAGGTCGTCGACCAGATGAAGACTCGCCTGAAGGCCAATCCTGTGCCCATCGTCATTCCCATCGGCGCTGAAGATACCTTTGCCGGCGTGGTCGATCTCATCAAGATGAAGTCGATCATTTGGGATGATGCTTCCCAGGGTATGAAGTTCGAGTACCAGGATATTCCGGCAGATCTGGCAGATATCGCCCAAGAATGGCGTGAGCAGATGGTTGAGGCGGCTGCCGAGGCTACCGAAGACCTGATGAACGAGTATCTGGAAAACGGTGACCTGTCCGAAGAGAAGATCAAGGAAGGCCTGCGCCTGCGTACGCTGGCTTGCGAGATCCAACCGATGCTGTGCGGTACCGCGTTCAAGAACAAGGGTGTTCAGCGCATGCTCGATGCTGTTATCGAGTTGCTGCCGTCGCCGGTCGATATTCCGCCAGTGCAGGGCGTTGACGATCGCGAGCAGCCGGCTTCCCGTAAGGCTGACGATGCAGAGAAGTTCTCTGCGCTGGCTTTCAAGCTGATGACTGACCCGTTCGTTGGTCAGCTCACCTTCATCCGTGTTTATTCCGGCGTGTTGGCTTCCGGCGCAACGGTGCTGAACTCTGTGAAGGAAAAGAAAGAGCGTATCGGCCGTATTCTGCAGATGCACGCCAACAACCGTGAGGAAATCAAGGAAATCCTGGCGGGTGACATTGCTGCCTGCGTTGGTCTGAAGGAAGTTACTACTGGTGAAACCCTGTGTGACCCGGATGCTCCGATTATCCTCGAGCGTATGGTTTTCCCGGATCCGGTGATTCACGTTGCCGTTGAGCCGAAGACCAAGAGCGACCAGGAAAAGATGGGTATCGCGCTCGGTCGTTTGGCTGCAGAGGATCCGTCCTTCCGTGTGCGTACGGACGAAGAATCCGGTCAAACCATTATCTCCGGTATGGGTGAATTGCACCTCGAGATCATCGTGGATCGCATGAAGCGCGAATTCAACGTTGAAGCCAACGTTGGTGCTCCGCAGGTTGCTTATCGTGAATGCATCAAGAAGGCTGTCGAACAAGAAGGCAAGTTCGTCAAGCAGTCCGGTGGTCGTGGTCAGTTTGGTCACGTCTGGCTCAAGATTGAACCGAACGAACCGGGTGCTGGCTATACCTTCGTTGACGCGATCAAGGGTGGTGTTGTTCCCCGTGAATACATCCCCGCGGTCGATAAGGGTCTGCAGGATGCCATCGGTAGCGGCGTGTTGGCTGGCTTCCCGGTTGTTGACATCAAGTTCACGTTGTTCGACGGTTCCTACCACGACGTAGACTCCAACGAAAACGCATTCCGTATGGCCGCCTCCATGGCGTTCAAGGAAGGTATGAAGAAGGCTACCCCGACACTGCTCGAGCCAATGATGGCTGTAGTGGTCGAGACGCCGGAAGACTACATGGGTAACGTCATGGGTGACCTTTCGTCCCGTCGCGGTATCGTCCAGGGTATGGAAGATCTGCCGGGTGGTACGAAGGAAGTTCGCGCCGAAGTGCCCCTGTCCGAAATGTTCGGCTATGCCACTTCGCTGCGTTCGCTTTCTCAAGGGCGCGCTACCTACACCATGGAATTCAAGCACTACTCCGAAGCGCCGAAGAACGTCGCTGAGGCAGTGATCAACAAAAAGTAACTGATTATTGGAGAACCGATAATGGCTAAGGAAAAATTCGAGCGTACGAAACCGCACGTGAACGTTGGTACGATTGGTCACGTTGACCATGGTAAGACCACGCTGACGGCTGCCATCACGACTGTGCTGTCCGCCAAGTTTGGTGGCTCGGCCAAGAAGTACGATGAAATTGACGCTGCGCCGGAAGAAAAGGCTCGCGGTATCACCATCAACACCGCCCACGTCGAATACGAAACCGCCAACCGTCACTACGCCCACGTTGACTGCCCGGGTCACGCTGACTACGTCAAGAACATGATTACCGGCGCTGCCCAGATGGACGGCGCCATTCTGGTCTGTTCCGCCGCTGATGGCCCGATGCCGCAGACCCGCGAACATATCCTGCTGGCTCGTCAGGTTGGTGTGCCGTACGTTCTGGTTTACATGAACAAGTGCGACATGGTTGACGACGCCGAGCTGCTCGAGCTGGTCGAAATGGAACTGCGCGAGCTGCTCTCCAAGTATGACTTCCCGGGCGACGACACCCCGATCATCCACGGCTCCGCACTGAAGGCCCTGGAAGGTGACCAGTCCGAAATCGGCGAGCCCTCCATCTTCCGCCTGGCTGATGCCCTGGACTCCTACATCCCGACCCCGGAGCGCGCTGTTGACATGCCGTTCCTGATGCCGGTTGAAGACGTGTTCTCCATCTCTGGTCGCGGTACCGTCGTGACCGGTCGTGTCGAGCGCGGCATCATCAAGGTTGGCGAAGAAATCGAAATCGTCGGTATCCGCCCGACCCAAAAGACCACCTGTACCGGTGTCGAAATGTTCCGCAAGCTGCTCGACCAAGGTCAAGCCGGCGACAACATTGGCGCCCTGCTGCGTGGTACCAAGCGTGAAGACGTCGAACGTGGTCAAGTGCTGTGCAAGCCGGGTTCCATCACCCCGCACACCCACTTCACCGGCGAAGTGTACGTTCTGTCGAAGGACGAAGGTGGTCGTCACACCCCGTTCTTCAACAACTACCGTCCGCAGTTCTACTTCCGTACCACGGACGTGACCGGCGCGATCTCCCTGCCGGAAGGCGTGGAAATGGTTATGCCGGGTGACAACATCCAGATGACCGTCAAGCTGATCGCACCGATCGCTATGGAAGAAGGTCTGCGCTTCGCCATCCGTGAAGGCGGTCGTACCGTCGGCGCCGGCGTCGTCGCTAAGATCATCGAGTAATCGCTCTTTTTTAATTCGGGGCGGGAGCAAAGTTCTCGCCCCAATGTTCTTTGGAAGCCATCATGCAAAATCAAAAAATCCGTATCCGCCTCAAGGCCTTCGACTATCGCCTGATTGACCAATCTGCTCAGGAAATCGTTGAAACTGCCAAGCGTACCGGCGCTGTCGTGCGTGGTCCTGTGCCGCTGCCGACCCGCAAGCAGCGTTTCGATATCCTGCGTTCCCCGCACGTGAACAAGGCTTCCCGTGATCAGCTCGAGATTCGCACCCATCTCCGCTTGATGGATATTGTCGATCCGACTGACAAGACTGTTGATGCTTTGATGAAGCTGGATTTGCCGGCTGGCGTCGACGTCGAAATCAAGTTGCAGTAATAGTGGTTTTGCGGATATAATCCGCGCCTTTCGGGGGTGGCCGGTCACGGCTGCCCATTTGTTGTTTTACATCGGCCGGCCAATCGCAGCCGGCGATGAGGAGAATAACCATGAGTCTAGGCCTTGTTGGTCGCAAGGTCGGCATGACTCGCATCTTTGCTGAGGATGGAGTTTCCATCCCGGTGACGGTGCTTGACGTGTCGAACAACCGCGTGACCCAAGTCAAAACGCCGGAAACCGATGGCTACGCAGCCGTTCAGGTTACTTTCGGCTCGCGCCGTGCCTCTCGTGTTTCCAAGCCTGCAGCTGGTCATCTGGCCAAGGCTGCAGTGGAAGCCGGGCACGTGCTCAAGGAATTCCGTATTGAGGCTGATCAGCTTGCCAATCTGAAGGCGGGTGATCAGGTTGCCGTCACTATCTTCTCTGAAGGTCAGAAGGTGGATGTGACCGGTACCTCGATTGGTAAGGGTTTCCAGGGTGGTATCAAACGCCACAACTTCAGCTCCAACCGTGCTTCGCATGGTAACTCCGTTTCGCATAATGCGCCGGGTTCCATCGGTATGGCTCAAGATCCGGGTCGTGTTTTCCCGGGTAAGCGCATGGCCGGTCATCTTGGTGATGTGAAAACCACTACTCAGGGTCTGACTGTCGTTCGTGTGGATGCCGAGCGCCAGTTGCTGCTGGTCAAGGGTGCTGTTCCGGGTGCCAAGGGTTCCGACGTCGTCGTGCGTCCGGCGGTTAAGGCTTAAGGGGGCGTCATGGAGCTGAAAGTTATTAACGAACAGGGTCAGGAAGCGGCGAAGCTGCAGGCTTCCGATGTGCTGTTCGGTCGTGATTTCAACGAGGCTCTGGTGCACCAGATCGTCGTTGCTTATCAGGCCAACGCGCGTTCTGCTGACTCCAAGCAAAAGGATCGTTCCGAGGTCCGTCACACCACCACCAAGCCGTGGCGTCAGAAGGGCACCGGTCGTGCTCGTGCTGGTTCCAACGGTAGCCCGCTGTGGCGTGGGGGCGGTCGGATTTTCCCGAATTCGCCCGAGCAAAATTACAGCCAGAAGGTCAACAAGAAGATGTTCCGTGCCGGTATGGCCACCATCCTCTCCGAGCTGGCTCGTCAGGATCGTCTGGTTGTGGTTGATGATCTTTCCGTTGATGCGCCGAAGACCAAGCTGTTTGCCCAGAAGTTGAAGGGTATGGGGCTTGAGGGTAGCGTTCTCGTCGTTACCGATGAGTTGAACGAAAACCTCTATCTCTCTTCGCGCAATCTGCCCAATGTTTTGGTCCTGGAAGCCCAAGAAGCTGATCCGGTCTCACTGGTTCGCTTCGGTAAGGTTCTGGTTACCAAGAATGCTGTGGCCAAGTTCGAGGAGATGTGGGGATGAACCAGGAACGTCTGATGCAGGTGCTTTTGGCGCCGCAAATCTCCGAAAAGGCGACGTTTGTTGCCGATAAGTACGAGCAGGTTGTTTTCCGTGTTGCTTCCGACGCAACCAAGCCGGAAATCAAGGCTGCGGTCGAGCTGTTGTTCAAGGTGGAAGTGCAAGGCGTTCAAGTTGCCAACGTTAAGGGTAAGGTCAAGCGCTTCCGTGGTGCCGCTGGTCGCCGCAAGGGCTGGAAAAAGGCTTTTGTCAGCCTCAAGCCAGGGCAGGAGATCAACTTCGTCGAAGGGGGTAACGCATAATGGCTCTCGTTAAAGTCAAACCTACCTCCCCGGGTCGTCGTGCTGTTGTTCAGGTTGTAAATCCCAATCTGCACAAGGGTAAGCCGTTTGCTGGTCTCGTCGAGTCTCAGGCTAAGAATGCCGGTCGTAACAATAACGGTCGCATTACCGTTCGTCATCAGGGCGGTGGTCATAAGCAGGCTTATCGCCTGGTCGATTTCAAGCGCAACAAGGACGGTATCCCGGCCAAGGTTGAGCGTCTTGAGTACGATCCTAACCGCACCGCGAACATTGCCTTGGTTTGCTACGCCGACGGCGAGCGCCGCTACATCATTGCCAACAAAGGCATGGTTGTCGGTCAGCAGATCATGAGCGGTTCCGAGGCTCCGATCAAGTCGGGCAATGCATTGCCGATTCGCAATATTCCGGTCGGTACCACGATCTGCTGTGTGGAAATGATGCCTGGCAAGGGTGCTCAGATTGCTCGCTCGGCCGGTACCTCGGTTCAGCTGTTGGCGCGTGAAGGCTCGTATGCCCAGATTCGCCTCCGCTCCGGTGAAGTACGCCGCGTGCACGTCGAGTGTCGCGCTACCATCGGTGAAGTCGGTAACGAAGAAAACAATCTTCGCAAGATCGGTAAGGCTGGCGCTCAGCGCTGGCGTGGTATCCGTCCGACCGTTCGCGGTACGGCGATGAACCCGATCGATCACCCGCATGGTGGTGGTGAAGGCAAGACTGGTGAAGGTCGCGTGCCGGTTAACCCGTGGGGTCAGCCCACCAAGGGTTATCGCACCCGCAGCAACAAGCGCACGAACAGCATGATCGTTCAGCGCCGTCATAAGCGTTAAGGGGTAGGAAATGGGACGTTCTCTCAAAAAGGGCCCGTTTATTGATGCGCATTTGATCTCCAAGGTCGAAGCTGTTCGCGCAACCAATGACAAGCGCCCGATCAAGACCTGGTCGCGTCGTTCAACGATCCTCCCCGAGTTCATCGGTCTGACGATTGCGGTCCACAATGGCAAGCAGCATATCCCGGTATTCGTTACCGAGAATATGGTCGGTCACAAGCTCGGCGAGTTCTCGCTGACCCGTACGTTCAAGGGTCACACCGCCGGCAAGAAGGCCAAGAAGTAAGGAGCTGACATGGAAACTCGTGCAAGTCTGCGAGGCGTTCGCCTCTCTGCGCAAAAAGGCCGCTTGGTTGCGGATCTCGTGCGCGGCAAGCCGGTTGGTCAGGCTCTTAACATCCTGGCTTTCTGCCCTAAAAAGGGCGCTGGTATCGTTAAAAAAGTGCTGGAATCGGCAATTGCCAACGCCGAGCACAACGATGGTGCCGATATCGACGAACTGAAGGTGAAAACCATCTACGTCGAAAAAGGCATGGTGCTGAAGCGTTTTACCGCGCGCGCCAAGGGTCGTGGCAATCGGATTTCCAAGCCGACCTGCCATATCTATCTGACCGTTGGTAACTAAGGAAGAGCCATGGGACAGAAAATTCATCCGACTGGCTTCCGTCTGGCCGTCACCAAGAACTGGAATTCCCGCTGGTACGCCAGCAGCAAGGATTTCCCGGGCATGCTGAAGGAAGATGTTAAGGTTCGCGAATACCTGAAGCGCAAGCTCGCTCACGCCTCGGTGGGTCGCGTTCTCATCGAACGTCCGGCAAAGAATGCCCGCGTCACCGTTTACTCCGCCCGTCCGGGCGTTGTTATCGGTAAGAAGGGCGAGGATATCGAAACCCTGCGTTCCGATCTTCAGCGCATCATGGGCGTTCCCGTTCATGTGTCGATCGAAGAAATCCGCAAGCCGGAACTCGATGCCCAGTTGATCGCCGATTCGATCGCTCAGCAGCTTGAGAAGCGCATCATGTTCCGTCGCGCCATGAAGCGTGCGATGCAGAATGCTATGCGCCTCGGTGCTCAAGGTATCAAGGTCATGAGCGCTGGTCGCCTCAATGGTGCGGAAATCGCTCGTAGTGAATGGTATCGCGAAGGCCGTGTGCCGTTGCACACCCTGCGTGCTGACATCGATTACGCAACTTCCGAAGCGCTTACCACTTACGGCATCATCGGTATCAAGGTTTGGGTCTACAAGGGTGACATGCTCGATCGTAACGAGCAGCCGGCAGCAGATGAGCCTGCAGCCGACGAGCGTCGTCCGCGTCGCGCACCGGGTAAGCCTGAAGGCGATAAGCCGCGCACTCGCACGGTTAAGAAAGCCGATGGCGAAGCTCCGGCCAAGCGCGTAAGAAAGGCAGGTGCTTAATATGCTGCAACCTAATCGTCGCAAATTCCGCAAGGAGCACAAAGGTCGTAACGAGGGCTTAGCCACTCGTGGTACCAAAGTCTCCTTCGGTGAGTGGGGCTTGAAGGCAACCGGGCGTGGTCGTCTGACTGCGCGTCAGATTGAGGCCGCTCGTCGTGCCATGACTCGTCACATCAAGCGTGGCGGCCGTATCTGGATCCGTATTTTCCCGGACAAGCCGATTTCCAAGAAGCCGGCCGAAGTGCGTATGGGTAACGGTAAGGGTAATCCGGAGTACTGGGTTGCCGAAATCCAGCCGGGCAAAGTCCTGTACGAAATGGATGGTGTGAATGAGGCTCTGGCTCGCGAGGCGTTTGCCCTGGCGGCCGCCAAGTTGCCGATTTCCACCACCTTTGTGACTCGTCATCTGGGGTAATCATGAAAGCTAGTGAACTGAGAACCAAGAGCGTGGACGAGCTCAACAAGGAACTGCTGGACCTGCTGAAGGCCCAATTCGGCCTGCGTATGCAACTGGCTACGCAACAGCTGTCCAATACCAGCCAAATCTCCAAGGTGCGTCGCGACATTGCGCGTGTTCGCACCCTCATTCGTGAAAAGGCGGTGCAGCAATGAGCGAAACCACCACTATCAAGCGCACGCTGATCGGTCGCGTGGTCAGCGACAAGATGGACAAGACCGTCACCGTCCTGGTCGAACGTAAGGTCAAGCACCCGATGTACGGCAAGGTGATGGTTCGTTCCAAGAAGTATCACGCCCACAACGAAGGTAACACCGCCAAGGCGGGTGACCTGGTTGAAATCGTTGAGACCCGTCCGGTCTCTCGTACGAAGGCTTGGGCTGTGACCACGGTTCTGGAAAAGGCCATTGTCGTTTGACAAGAAAAAGTGCTTGCATTGATTGAAAAGAAGCCGGTATAATCCGGCTTCTTTTTTTGCGGCGTGCCGTTCGTGCGTGCTGCGAAGATGTTTCGACCCGTACGGGTTCCAAGACTGACCGCTTTGGCGGATTAAGTTGGAGTTTATTTAAATGATTCAGATGCAGACGATTCTGGACGTCGCCGATAACACCGGTGCGCGTTCGGTAATGTGTATCAAGGTCCTCGGTGGATCCAAGCGCCGTTACGCCGGCATTGGCGACATCATCAAGGTCAGCATCAAGGATGCTGCGCCGCGTGGTCGCGTCAAGAAGGGCGATGTGTACAACGCTGTTGTCGTTCGTACCGCTAAGGGTGTGCGTCGTCCGGATGGTTCCTTGGTGCGTTTCGATGGCAATGCCGCCGTCCTTCTCAATGGCAAGCTCGAGCCGATTGGCACGCGCATCTTTGGCCCGGTGACCCGCGAACTGCGTACCGAGCGCTTCATGAAGATCGTGTCGCTGGCTCCGGAAGTTCTGTAAGGAGGCGAGATGGAAAAGATTCGTAAGGGTGACGAAGTCGTTGTCATTACCGGTAAGGACAAGGGTAAGCGCGGTGTTGTGCTGGCTCGCGTCGATGAGCAGCGCGTTGTGGTCGAGGGTGTGAATCGTGCGAAAAAGCACGTCAAGCCGAACCCGATCAAGGGCGTGGCTGGTGGCATCGTTGAAAAAGACATGCCGATCCATATCTCCAATGTTGCGCTGTTCAATCCGGCGACCAAGAAGGCTGATCGTGTCGGCTTCAAGTCCCTGGAAGATGGTCGCAAGGTTCGCGTGTTCAAGTCGAACGGCGAGCTGGTGAACGCATAAGGGGTAGTCATGGCGCGTTTGCAACAGTTTTACAAAGACAATGTTGTCACCGAACTGACGAAGCAGTTTGGCTACAAGTCCGTGATGGAAGTTCCGCGCATCACCAAGATCACTCTGAATATGGGTGTTGGTGAGGCCGTCGCTGACAAGAAGGTTCTCGAGAACGCCGTTGGTGACATGCAGAAGATTGCCGGTCAAAAGGTTGTTACTACGAAGGCTCGCAAGTCCATCGCTGGCTTCAAGATTCGTGACGGCTACCCGATTGGTTGCATGGTTACCTTGCGCGGTCCGCGCATGTTCGAGTTCCTCGATCGTTTGATCACCATTGCGCTGCCGCGTGTTCGTGACTTCCGTGGTATCTCCGGCAAGGGTTTCGATGGCCAGGGTAACTACAACATGGGTGTCAAAGAGCAGATCATCTTCCCGGAAATTGAGTACGACAAGATCGATGCTCTCCGTGGTATGAACATCAGCATCACTACGACCGCGAAGAACGACGCAGAAGCCAAGGCTCTGCTCTCCGCGTTCAAGTTCCCGTTCAAGAATTGAGGCAATCATGGCAAAACTTGCTCTGATCAACCGTGAAGAGAAGCGCCGCAAGCTGGTGGCTCAGTATGCAAAGAAGCGTGCTGCCCTTGAGGCGATCATCAACGACGCTAGCCTGTCTGACGAGGAGCGTTACGAAGCTCGTTTGAAGCTGCAGGCTCTGCCGCGCAATTCCAGCCCGTCTCGTCTGCGCAATCGCTGCCAGCTGACCGGTCGTCCGCGTGGTGTTTTCCGCAAATTTGGTCTGTGCCGCAACAAGATCCGTGAGCTCGCCTTCAACGGCGAAATTCCGGGTGTTGTTAAGGCCAGCTGGTAATAGGAGATACAGAAATGGCTATGAGCGATCCGATCGCGGACATGCTGACTCGCATCCGCAACGCCCAGCTCGCCGAAAAGGCGTCTGTCTCCATGCCGTCGTCCAAACTGAAGGTTGCAATCGCTACCGTTCTGAAGGATGAGGGTTACGTCGACAACTTCGCAGTTCGTCAAGCTGACGGCAAAGCTACGCTCGATATCGCGCTGAAGTACTATGCCGGTCGTCCGGTTATCGAGCGCATCGAACGTGTTTCCAAGCCCGGCCTGCGTATTTACAAGGCCAGTGAAGACATTCCGCGTGTCATGAACGGTCTGGGTGTGGCCATCGTTTCGACGCCGAAGGGTGTTATGACCGACCGCAAGGCTCGTGCCAACAATGTTGGCGGCGAAGTTCTGTGCATCGTGGCCTAAGGAGCGAACGAAGATGTCTCGTATTGGTAAGAATCCTATCGTTCTGCCGGCCGGTGTTGAAATCACCGTCGCAGATCAGATCACCATCAAGGGCCCCCTGGGGACCCTGAAGACCGCCGCTCATCCGGCTGTCCTGGTGGCTGTGGAAGGTCAGAACATCTCGGTCTCGAAGGTTGATGGTGCTGCGAACGCCGCTGCAATGTGGGGGACGATGCGCGCCAACCTTAACAACATGGTGACTGGTGTCTCCAAGGGCTTTGAAAAGAAGCTGCAGTTGGTTGGCGTGGGCTATCGTGCCCAAGCCGCTGGCGACACCTTGAACCTGACCCTCGGCTTTTCTCATCCGGTTGCGCACAAGATGCCAGCTGGCGTGAAGGTCGAATGTCCGACCCAGACGGAAATCGTCGTCAAGGGTGCCGACAAGCAGCAAGTCGGCCAGGTGGCTGCCGAAATTCGTGCATATCGCAAGCCGGAGCCCTATAAGGGTAAGGGCGTTCGCTATGCCGACGAAGTGGTGGTTATCAAGGAAACCAAGAAGAAGTAAAGGTGGCATATGTTTAACAAGAAAGAAGCGCGTTTGCGTCGTGCCCGCAAAACCCGGGCCAAAATCGCCGAGCTCAAGGCCGTGCGGCTGTGCGTTAATCGTACGAATTGCCACATTTACGCCCAGATCATTTCGCCTTGCGGCGGTAAGGTTCTGGCTTCGGCTTCCACTCTGGACAAGGATGTTCGCGGCACCGTTGCAAACGGTGGCAACAAGGCCGCTGCTGCCGCTATCGGCAAGCTGATCGCCGAGCGCGCTAAAGCCGCCGGTGTCGAGCAGGTGGCTTTTGATCGTTCCGGTCTCCAGTACCACGGTCGTGTTCAGGCGCTTGCTGAAGCTGCGCGTGAAAGCGGCCTGAAGTTCTAACCGACGGCGAAAGGACGAGGTTAAGAAATGGCTAAACCTGAAAGAAACAAGAAGCCGCAACAGGCTGAAGAGCGCGACGACGGTTTGCGCGAAAAGATGGTTGCGGTCAACCGCGTCACCAAGGTGGTGAAGGGCGGCCGGATTCTCGGCTTTGCTGCACTGACCGTGGTAGGCGATGGTGATGGTGGCATCGGCATGGGCAAGGGCAAGTCCCGCGAGGTGCCGGTTGCTGTCCAGAAGGCAATGGAAGAGGCTCGCCGCAAGATGGCCAAGGTCAGCCTGAGGAACGGTACGGTGCACCACACCGTTATGGGCCGTCATGGTGCAACTACCGTGATGATTCAGCCGGCTCCGGAAGGTACGGGCATCATCGCTGGCGGCGCTATGCGTGCTGTCTTCGAAGTTGTCGGCGTGACCAACGTGGTTGCCAAGGCTCACGGCTCGACCAATCCCTACAACATCGTGCGTGCGACCATCGACGGTCTGTCCAAGGTTTGCACTCCGGCTGAGATCGCTGCCAAGCGTGGCCTCTCGGTTGATCAGATCCTGGGGTAAGAGCATGTCTGACAAGAAGATCAAAGTGACGCTGGTTAAGAGTGTCATCGGTACCAAGCAGGATCATCGCGCCACCGTGCGCGGCTTGGGTCTGCGCAAACTGAACAGCTCTGCTGAACTGCTGGATACTCCGGCTGTTCGCGGCATGATCCAGAAAGTTCAGTATCTCGTTAAGGTTGAGGGTTAAACCATGCGTTTGAATACCATCAAGCCGGGTGAAGGCTCCAAGAAGGCGGCCAAGCGCGTCGGTCGCGGTATCGGTTCCGGCCTTGGCAAGACCTGCGGTCGTGGCCACAAGGGTCAGAAATCCCGTTCCGGCGGCTTCCACAAGGTGGGCTTTGAAGGCGGTCAAATGCCGTTGCAACGCCGTCTGCCGAAGCGCGGTTTCAATTCCCTGACTCGTGCTCGTAACTACGAAGTTCGCCTGACTGACTTGGATCGTCTGCCGGTCGATGAAATCGATCTGCTGGCATTGCAAGCTGCCGGAATCGTTCCGGGTGACGCCTTGTCTGCCAAGGTAATCCTGTCCGGCGCGATCTCCCGTAAGGTTGTTCTGAAGGGCGTTGGTGCGACCAAGGGCGCAAAGGCAGCCATCGAGGCTGCCGGCGGTTCTGTCGCCGAGTAATCGAGAAAGGTTAGAACGTTGGCTGCAAATCCCAATACCGTTGGCAAGGGTGGCAAATTCGGCGATCTTAAGCGCCGTCTGTGGTTCCTGCTCGGAGCACTGATCGTCTATCGTATCGGTGCTCACATTCCGGTGCCGGGTATCGATCCCAACGTTCTGGCCGATCTGTTCAATTCGCAAAAGGGCGGCATCCTGGGCATGTTCAACATGTTCTCAGGTGGTGCTCTTTCGCGTTTTACGATTTTTGCATTGGGGATCATGCCGTATATCTCGGCATCGATCATCATGCAGTTGATGAGCGTAGCCAGCCCGCAGCTTGAGGCACTCAAGAAGGAAGGTGAGGCCGGCCGTCGCAAGATTACGCAGTACACGCGCTACGGCACCGTGTTCCTGGCTCTGTTCCAGGGGCTGGGGATTGCCGTCGCATTGGAGGCGCAACCCGGTTTGGTTGCTGACCCAGGATTCGTTTTCCGTCTGACGACGGTCACTACGCTGCTGACCGGAACGATGTTCTTGATGTGGCTTGGTGAGCAGATTACTGAACGTGGTCTGGGTAACGGTATCTCGATCATCATCTTCGGTGGTATTGCAGCGGGCTTGCCCAATGCCATTGGGGGGTTGTTCGAACTGGTTCGCACCGGCGCCATGCACCCGCTGTCGGCACTCTTTATTTGTGTGTTGGTTGTGCTGGTCACTGCATTCGTGGTATTCGTCGAACGCGGCCAACGCAAGATCTTGGTGAATTACGCCAAGCGCCAGGTTGGTAACAAGGTTTACGGCGGGCAGAGTTCGCATCTGCCCCTCAAGCTGAATATGTCTGGCGTTATCCCGCCGATCTTCGCGTCGTCGATCATCCTCTTCCCAGCAACCGTTGCCGGTTGGTTCGGCTCCAGCGATTCCATGCGCTGGTTGAAGGATATCGCTGCAACCCTTTCCCCGGGCCAGCCTATCTACGTGATGCTGTACGCCGCGGCCATCGTCTTCTTCTGCTTCTTCTATACCGCACTCGTCTTCAATTCTAAAGAGACTGCCGATAATCTGAAGAAGAGCGGAGCTTTCGTGCCGGGTATTCGTCCGGGTGAGCAGACCGCTCGCTACATCGACAAAATTTTGATGCGCTTGACCTTGATTGGCGCAGCCTACATCACGCTAGTCTGTCTGCTGCCAGAGTTCCTGATTTTGAAGTGGAACGTCCCGTTCTACTTCGGTGGTACGTCCCTGCTGATTATCGTCGTCGTGACGATGGATTTCATGGCTCAGGTGCAAGCCTACGTGATGTCCCATCAGTATGAGAGCCTGTTGAAGAAAGCGAACTTCAAAGGTTCGCCGATGATCAAGTAAGTACTCATGGCGAAAGAAGATTACATCGAAATGCAGGGGGAGGTTGTTGAGAACCTCCCGAATGCGACCTTCAAGGTCAAACTGGAAAACGGGCACATCGTGCACGGCTTCATCTCCGGCAAGATGCGTATGCACTACATCCGCATCCTCCCAGGTGACAAGGTAACCGTGCAGTTGACCCCATACGATTTAACGAAAGCGCGGATCGTTTTCCGCGCCAAGTAACAAGTTCTCTACGCAATAAACCGCAGGGCAAGGAATCACGGCTGCTTCCAAGCTCTCGCAGACGAGGAGTGAAACATGAAAGTGCAACCTTCAGTGAAGCGCGTTTGCCGCAATTGCAAGGTGATCCGTCGCAAGGGTGTCGTGCGCATCATTTGCAAGGATCCGCGTCACAAGCAGCGCCAGGGTTAATCCCCTGTCGAATCGGCATACGTTAATTTTCGACATATTGGAGTGATTCAATGGCCCGTATTGCAGGGGTAAACATTCCGAACCATCAGCATGCTGAAATCGCTTTGACCGCGATTTTCGGCATCGGCCGTACCCGCGCGCAGAAAATCTGCGATGCGGCCGGTGTTGGTCGTACCACCAAAATGAAAGATCTGTCCGATGCAGAGATGGATCGCTTGCGTGACGAAGTCGGCAAGTTCACCGTTGAAGGTGACCTGCGTCGTGAAGTCACCATGAACATCAAGCGTCTGATGGACCTCGGTTGCTACCGTGGCCTGCGTCACCGCAAGGGCTTGCCCTGCCGTGGCCAGCGCACCCGTACCAACGCTCGTACCCGTAAGGGTCCGCGCAAGGCCATCGCTGGCAAGAAGTAATAGGAACTGAACATGGCTAAGACTGCTACCAAAGTTCGCAAGAAGGTCAAGAAGAACGTTGCCGAGGGCATCGCCCACATTCACGCTTCGTTCAACAACACCATCATTACCATTACCGACCGTATGGGCAATGCCCTGTCGTGGGCAACCTCCGGTGGCGCCGGCTTCCGCGGTTCGCGTAAGTCCACCCCGTTCGCTGCCCAGGTCGCTGCTGAAGCTGCCGGTAAGGCCGCCCAGGAATGTGGCATCAAGAACCTCGAAGTTCGCATCAAGGGTCCTGGCCCGGGTCGCGAATCGTCGGTCCGTGCGCTCAATGCGCTGGGTATCAAGATCAGCGCTATTTCCGACGTGACGCCGGTGCCGCATAACGGCTGCCGTCCGCCGAAGAAGCGCCGTATCTAAGGAGAAAGACAAGTGGCTCGTAATCTCGATCCGAAATGCCGTCAGTGCCGCCGCGAAGGCGAGAAGCTCTTCCTGAAGGGCGAAAAGTGCTACACCGACAAGTGCGCCATTGAACGTCGCTCGTACGCCCCTGGTCAGCACGGCCAGAAGTCTGGCGCCCGTCTCTCCGACTACGGCGTTCACCTGCGTGCCAAGCAGAAAATCCGTCGTGTCTACGGTGTGCTTGAAGGCCAGTTCCGCAAGACCTTCGCCGAAGCTGAGCGCCGTAAGGGCCAGACCGGTGAAAACCTGCTGCAGCTGCTGGAAGCCCGCCTGGACTCCGTGGCCTACCGTATGGGTTTCGGCGCCTCGCGCACCGAGTCCCGTCAGGTCGTCCGTCACAACGGCGTTCTGGTTAACGGCAAGCGCGTCAACATCCCGTCCTACCTGGTCAAGCCGGGCGACGTGGTGCAACTGACTGAGCGTGCTCGTGCTTCCCTGCGTTGCAAGGCCGCTCTCGAAGCAGCTGAATCGCGCGGTTTCCCGGAGTGGATTTCCGTCGACGTCAAGGAAGGCAAGGGTACGTTCAAGGCAATGCCGCAACGTTCCGAACTGTCGCCGACCCTGAACGAAGGTCTGGTCATCGAACTTTATTCGAAGTAAGCACTGAGCAGAGGAATCTAAGCCCATGCAAAGCAGTGGACTACTCAAACCCCGCATCATCGACGTTCAGAGCGTCTCCCCGGTGCAAGCCAAGGTTGTCATGGAGCCGTTTGAACGCGGTTACGGTCACACCCTGGGCAATGCGCTGCGCCGCATTCTGTTGTCTTCGATGCCGGGTTACGCACCGACCGAAGTTTCGATCGACGGCGTGTTGCACGAGTACTCTACCGTTGACGGCGTACAGGAGGATGTCGTCGACATCCTTCTCAACCTCAAGGGTATCGTATTCAAGCTGCACAACCGCGATGTGGTCAACCTGAAACTGGTCAAGGAAGGCGAAGGTGCCGTCCGTGCTGGTGACATCGAGTTGCCGCACGACGTCGAAATCATCAATCCTGAACACGTGATCGCCAACCTGTCTACCGGTGGCAAACTGGCAATGGAAATCAAGGTCGAAAAGGGCCGTGGTTACGTTCCGGGTAACGTGCGCAACCTCGGCGATGCCAAGACCATCGGCAAGCTGGTCCTGGATGCCTCGTTCAGCCCGATTCGCCGTGTTGCCTACGCCGTCGAGAATGCTCGCGTCGAACAGCGCACCGATCTGGATAAGTTGATCGTCGACATCGAAACCAATGGCGTAGTCGAGCCGGAGGAAGCGATTCGTTACGCCGCTCGCGTGCTGATGGAGCAGCTCTCTGTCTTCGCTGACTTGGAAGGCACGGCACCTGTTGCCGAGGCTTCCAAGCCGGCCCAGGTCGATCCGGTGCTCCTGCGCCCGGTCGATGATCTGGAACTGACGGTTCGTTCCGCGAACTGCCTGAAGGCCGAGAACATCTACTACATCGGCGATCTGATCCAGCGTACCGAGAACGAACTTCTCAAGACCCCGAACCTGGGTCGCAAGTCGCTGAACGAGATCAAGGAAGTGCTCGCCGCACGTGGCTTGACCCTCGGCATGAAACTGGAAAATTGGCCGCCCGCCGGTCTGGAAAAGGCGTAAGCCTTTTCCCGATCCGGGTAGTCAAGGGACGCCTGCAGAATATAGAAAGGATTAACCATGCGTCACCGCAATGGACTTCGTAAACTCAACCGCACCAGCAGCCATCGTCTGGCCATGCTGCGCAACATGACCGTTTCGCTGCTCCGTCACGAAGCGATCAAGACCACCTTGCCGAAGGCCAAGGAACTGCGTCGCGTTGTCGAGCCGATGATCACCCTCGGCAAGACCCCGACCCTGGCTAACAAGCGTCTGGCTTTTGACCGCCTGCGCGATCGCGAGATTGTCGTCAAGCTGTTCGCCGAAATCGGCCCGCGTTACGCAACCCGTCCGGGTGGCTATCTGCGTATCCTGAAGTGCGGTTTCCGCGTCGGCGATAACGCTCCGATGGCCTTCGTCGAGTTGCTTGATCGTCCGGAACCGACCGAAGCTGTTGAGATTGAAGAAAGCGCCGCCGAATAAAGCAATTTATTCGCAGCAATGAAAAGGCCGGGAATTCCCGGCCTTTTTGTTTTGGTACGTGCCGTTAAGAGCAGTGCCGAGGCCCTATGGGCAATCGATGATCATCAATGACACATCGTCGGAGGCCAGGTTGTCGCCGAGATGAGTGGTGAGCGCTTCCTGAATTTTCTCGAAACGATCGGTCGGCGACGATGCCCCGGCGGCTGCAATCAGACCAGCGACGCTGAACTGCTGACCGGCCGAGTTCTCGGCCTCCAACAAGCCGTCCGAGCATAGGATCAATTGGCTGTTGTTGAGCCAGAAGAAGGTTTCCGGTGCCGCGTCGAGTTCCTTGTTGTCGAGAATGCCGAGCGGCAGATAGTTGGAGACAAAAGTTCGCGCTACCGAGCCATCCTCATTGACGAGGAAGGTTTCCGGCGTCCCGCCAACCCATATTTCACCGCGATGCACGACTTCGTCCAGGCAGACTAGGGTAGCGGCGACGAAGCGGCCGATCGGCATCGATTCACGCAGCTGCTGGTTAAGCCCGAGAATGATCTCGCGCACACTGCGGTTGAGTTTGGTCATGCGGTAGAACAGCGCCAAAACGGGCAGAACACTGATGGCAGCAGTCAAACCGTGTCCGGTGGCGTCGGCGAGCAGAGCGTAGAAGCGCCCTTCCGGCGAGCGGGCAGCGGCGACGATGTCACCGCTGAAATTCTCGGCCGGGATGACCGAGTAATGCAGGCAACTGTCCTTCAGGCCGCTGCGATGGAGTTGTTTCTCCATCAGGCGCATGGCCAACTGTTGCTCGCTCTGGGTATGTTCGTAATAGGCCTGCAATTGCTCGGCGTTTTCCTGGAGCTTCTGTTCTGCCGCCTTGCGTTCGGAAATGTCGCGGATCACCGCAATGTGCATGCGCTGTCCATCCAGCACGACCTGGCTCAGGGAAACCGTCGCGTGGAAGCGACGACCATCCTTGCGCAAGGCCTCAATTTCTCGCTCCTGGCCCAGTGCACCGCAGCTGTCGTTTTCACGCAAGCCGAAAATAGAACCTTCACCGATCGGGCTGTCGGCCGGGAGTAACATCGCAACCTGCCGCCCGGCCATGTCGTTTGCCGCCCAGCCGAAAATACGCTCGGCAGAGAGGTTGGTCGAAACGATCGCACCGTGATCGTCGGTCGTCACGATCGCATCCAGAACGTTGTCGGAGATCGTCTGTACCCGGCGCAAGGAGTCGATCGAGGCCTGCTGCATGGCCAAGGAGCGCTGCATCGAACGCAACTTGGCTTCCAGAACGATGAAATTGATCGGCTTCGTCAGGTAGTCGTCGGCGCCGGCATCGAGACCCTCAACCAGATTCTCGTCGCGATTGAGTGCCGACAGGAAAATGATCGGCGTCCACCGCTCGCGGTTCATTGCCTTGATTCGTCGGGCAGCTTCGAAACCGTCCATCACGGGCATCATGATGTCGAGCAGGATCAGGTCGGGTTGATCGGCCTCGAAGCGTTTGACAGCCTCTTCCCCGTTTTCGGCAAGAACCACGTCGTGCCCGAGCTTCTTGAGGAACACCTGCAGGATGTGCAGGTTGGTACGATTGTCGTCGACCGCCAGCACCTTCATCGATTTCATGGCCCTCGTCATGCTGCGCAAGCCTCGGTGACGGCGAAGTCGATACGGGCAACCGCCACGCTGCCGGACTCCTCATAACGGATATTGCTGAAACTCAGCATCTTGGCCAAGGCGATTCCCCGTCCATTGGGATCGAATGCCCGACTCGGGTCGAACTCCAGAAAGTCTTGCCAGGAAAATCCCTTGCCTTGATCAGAAATCCTGAAGGTAATCCCCGAATGGCTACGTTCGAAACTCAATCGAACCAGTTTTCCCTGATTTTCCGGCAATGCGCTACGACGGCGAATCTCTTCGTGCCAGTTGTCCTGCTGTTTGAGTTGCATTTTCTCTTTGTAGGAAAGTCCGAGATTGCCGTGCTCGATAGCGTTGATCAGCAATTCGGAAAGCCCCATTGCAGCCGTCTCCGGATTGGGGCAAGCCTGAGCGACGAAAGCGGCCAATTGGCTGGCTTCGTCGAGGCTACGGATGGCGAATTCGGCGCGGTTCATGAGCCCCAGGCAACTGATGTGTTCGGCGAGTTTCTGGCCGAGCTTGGAGCGTTCCTCCGAGTCGGCCAGCGCGGCGTGAACGATGGCGATCAGTTTGTCCCGTCGGTAGGGCTTGGTCAGATAGTAATAGGCACCGGCTTCCAGCCCTTCGCGGATTGCCTCCGCAGAATCCGCTGCGGTTTGCAGGATGACCGGAATCTTGGCGAAGCGGGCATCGTTTTTGATTCGACGCAGTAGCGTAAGTCCATCGACGCCGGGCATCATCCGGTCGAGCAAGATCAGCTTGAAATCGTTAGCGGGATTCAGCAGCAATTGCCATGCACGCTCACCGCCATCGGCGGCGACCGTAGCCAGCGACTCTTCGTCCGCAAAATAGTCCTGCAGGATTTCCAGGTTGATGGCCTCATCATCAACCAGCAATACCTGACGCTTGCTCATCTCTGCGTTTTTTCCTGTGTGTGGATCGCGGGGGAAGTCGACGATGCATTCGCCTCTCCGCCTCAATTTAGTTCGGGCTCAATCCTACCATGGTGTGGCGACCGCGAACGATCCGATTCGCGGCGCGAATGCTGGCCTACCCGAGGCGCCAAGAGCGCTCGCCATGTCGGTTGAGCCGCTCAAGTCGACGCCGGATGATCGAGAGCCTCCTGCTGCTGCAAGGTCCACATCTGGGCATACTGGCCGTTGGCGGCGAGCAGCGCACTATGGCTGCCGCGTTCGACCACCTCACCTTCGCGCATGACCAAAATCTCGTCGGCCAGCATGACCGTCGACAGGCGGTGGGCGATGATCAAGGTGGTATGGCCGAGGGCAACCTGTTCCAGTTGGGTCTGGATGGCACGTTCGGTGGCGGAGTCGAGGGCTGAGGTGGCCTCGTCGAAAATCAGGATGGGCGGGTTTTTGAGCAGGGCGCGGGCGATGGCGACGCGCTGCTTCTCGCCGCCGGACAATTTGAGACCACGCTCACCGACCTTGGTGTCGTACTTCTCCGGCAGCGATTCGATGAAATCGTGCAATTGGGCAGCACGGGCGGCGGCGATGACTTCGTCGCGTGTCGCCTCGGGCCGGCCGTAGTTGATGTTGTAGAAGATGCTGTCGTTGAACAGCACGGTGTCCTGCGGCACGATGCCGATGGCGCTGCGCAGGCTGTTCTGGCGCAGGCTGCGCAGATCGTGGCCGTTGATCCGGATGGCGCCGCCGCTGACGTCGTAGAAACGGTAGAGCAGCCGCGACAGCGTCGACTTGCCGGCGCCCGAGTGACCGACCACCGCCAGGGTCTTGCCGGGTGGGATGGCGAAACTGACGCCCTTGAGAATGGGGCGATTGGCTTCGTAGGCGAAGCTGACATTGTCGAAATTGACTTGCAGCGGACCGCATGGCAGCTCGCGGGCATCCGGCGCGTCGGCAATTTCGCGGTTTTCCTTGAGCAGATTGAACATGCGCTCGATGTCGGTCATGGCCTGGCGAATCTCGCGATAGACGATGCCGAGGAAATTGAGCGGCAGGTAGAGCTGGATCAGGAAGGCATTGACCAGCACCAGATCGCCGATGGTCATCGTGCCGGAAACGACGCCCTGCGCGGCACGCCACATCATGGCAGTGACGCCCAAGGCGATGATGGCCTGTTGCCCAAGGTTCAGGAAGGCGAGGGTCTTCTGGCTGTGGGTGGCGGCTTCCTCCCATTTCACCAGCTGCTCGTCGTAGCGGCGGGCTTCCCACTCCTCGTTGTTGAAATACTTGACCGTTTCGTAGTTGAGCAGGCTATCGATGGCCCGCGAATTGGCCGCCGAGTCGTTCTCGTTGACGGCGCGCCGGATGTCGATCCGCCAGTTGCTGACCTTCACCGTGAACACGATGTAGGCGAACAGCGAGACGGCGGTGATGATGACGAAACCGACGTCGTATTTGACAAACAAGATGCCCAGAACCAGCCCGATCTCGACCAAGGTCGGCAGGATGGAATAGAGGGTGTAGGAAATCAGGCTGGAAATCGAACGGCTGCCGCGTTCGATGTCGCGCGAGATGCCGCCGGTCTGCCGCTCGAGGTGGAAGCGCAGCGACAGGGCGTGCAGGTGGCGGAAGACTTCGAGCGAAACTTGGCGGACAGCACGTTGCGTTACCCGGGCAAAGAGGATTTCACGCAGCTCGGTGAACAGCGAAGTGGAGAAGCGGAAAAAGCCGTAGAGCACCAGCAGCAGGATCGGCAAGGCCAGGATCTGCTCACCGGTCGACAGCCCATCGATCATCTCCTTGAAGATCATCGGCACGCCGACGTTGGCCAGCTTGGCCGAGATCAGGCAGGCCATCGCCGCCACGACGCGGCCGCGATAGCGCCACAGATAGGGGAAGAGAGTGCGCAGGGTCAGCCAACTGTGGGTCTCTGGCAGGGCGGTGCCGACGGGCGGCTTGGGCAGGGCGGAAGTGCGACGCATGGGGATGTGTGAGGCGAGAGTCGTTTGTCCGGCAGTATATGAAAAGCGCCGGCTTTCCGGGAAAATCGGGGCTGTTTACATTTTTTGCCCAAATATGACCGTGCACCGCAGCAGCCTCCCCAACAAGCATTGCACCTTGCGCGTCGTGCCCATGCCGGCCGATCTCAACCAGAATGGCGACGTTTTCGGCGGCTGGGTCATGGCCCAGGTCGACGTGGCAGGCGCCATTCCCGCCATGCGCCGGGCGCGTGGCCGCGTGGCGACCGTTTCGGTCAATTCCTTCCAGTTCAAGCAGGCCATCTCGGTCGGCGACGTGGTCAGTTTTTACGCTGACATCGTTCGCGTCGGCAATACGTCGATCACCGTCAAGGTCGAGGTGTTTGCCGAACGCAACCACGCTGCACCGATCACCGTGAAGGTAACCGAGGCCGAGTTGACCTACGTGGCGATCGATGCCGCTGGCAACAAGCGTGAAGTTCCGCCCGAAAATGCCGCGGAAATAGAATAAAATCCGCCAGTTAATCTATCAGCCCGCCTTCGAGGGAGCGAAGCAATGAACAAAATGACGCTACGTACCGTGCCGGCCCTGCTTGCGCTGGCCTTTACCGGAAGCGCATCGGCCGCCGCCTTTCAGCTTTGGGAGCAGAACGCGAGTGGCATGGGCACGGCCTACGCCGGTTCGGCCGCCGTTGCCGACAACGCCAGTACCATCTTCTACAACCCGGCCGGGATGAGCCAACTGAACGGCATTCAGGTTTCCGTGGGCGTTGCCGCCATCGGTCCGAGCTACGAATTCCACAACGAGGGCTCCACCGGAGCGACCGGTAACGGTGGCAACGGCGGCGATGCCGGTGGCTGGCATGGCGTGCCGAATGCCTACTTCTCCTGGCAGGTCGCACCAAACTGGAACCTGGGGCTGGGCATTTCCTCGCCTTTCGGGCTGGCAACCGAGTACGACAACACCAACTGGATCGGTGCCCGGCAGGCGGTCAAGTCGGAACTCCGTACCGTCAACTACAACCCGTCAGTGTCCTATCGCCTGAGCGACAAGGTTTCCCTGGGCGCCGGCATCAATTACCAGACCCTCAACGCCGAACTGACCAACTCGCTGGCCAAGCTGAAGGGTGACGATTCGGCCATCGGCTGGAATGCCGGGGCCCTGTTCACCCTGTCGCCGGCCATGCGTGTTGGCGTTTCCTATCGCTCGGCGATGAAGTATCACCTCGAAGGCAAGCTCAACGACACGACGCCGATCAATGCCGATGTGAAGCTGCCCGATACCTTCATCCTGTCGGTTTGGCAGCAGGTTTCCGACCGCTGGGAGGCGATGGGTGATCTGTCTTACACCCGCTGGAATACGCTGAAGGCGCTGAACGTGTACAGCCAGGCGACCGGCGCACTGATCACCAGCGAAACCTTCAATTACGACAACTCCTGGCGTCTCGCCTGGGGCGCGGCCTACAAGGCGACCGATTCGGTCAAGCTGAAGTTCGGTATTGCCTACGACCGCACACCGGTCAGCAATGACGACCGCTCGGCGCGCGTGCCTGATAACGATCGCGTCTGGTTTTCGCTGGGTGGGCAGTGGAATGCCGGTGCCTACGGCCGCTTCGACCTCGGCTACAGCTACCTGTACGTCAAGGATGCCAGCGTGAACCAGAGCAAGAACGGCACGAATCTGCGCGGCCACTACGAAAACGGCGCCCATCTGCTCGGTGCGCAGTATTCGGTCGGGTTCTAATTACCGGTGGCGGTCAGCCTGACTTCCTTCGAGATCGCCGGCATCGCGCTCGGTCTGCGCGAGGCAGTCATCGCGCTGATCGTCCTGGTCGCGCTGTACATGGCCATTGTTCTCTGGCGCATGCGCCGTCTGCGTGCCCAGAAAGCGGCGAAGGCGGGCGGCGCGGGTGAGCCGGTCGCCCCTTCGCTGGGGAGTGAGCAAGACTTCGAAGAGAACGAGGGGGCTGCTGTCAGATTGTCGGATGCTGCGCGGCGCCAAGCGGCGGCAGCCTGGGAAGAGGCGCCGGCCGGCATGGCCGACGACCTGCTGCGAAGTGGCCTGGAGCAGGAAATAGCCATCCTGCGCGACGAGGTGGATGCACTGCGCGGCGAATTGGCCGCCTTGCGCAATGACATGCAGCAGGAGATGTCCCATTTGCGGGCGACGCAATCCGTATCGCCGATCTATGGCGACGCGATGCAGCTGGCCCAGGCCGGTTATGATCCGGCCGCGATTGCCGAGCGCTGCGGTATCGCTCGCGCGGAAGCCGAATTGGTCGTTGCGTTGACCAAGAGTCAGGAACGGTGAGGGGTATGGCACAAGAAGAAAGCACGGAAAAGAACGATAACGCCGAAATACGCAACAAGCTGATTGCCCGTCTGGCTGTGGCCGGCGGCCTGGTCGCCGTGCTGCTCGGCATTCTCGCTTTCTTCGATTACCTCGCTTCGGCGCCCGACGAGAGCGAAGCGCCGGTCTTCAGCCAACCCGTGCCGGTGGCGCCGAAAAAGGAAGTCTCCAAGCCGGTATTGCCGGCCGACAATCCGCCCGAACCGCCGCCGCCCGAAAAGGCCGAGCCGATTGAGCCGGCAAAGGCAGAAGTGCCCCCGCCGCCAGTGGTCGAAGCGAAACCGGAAGTGATGCCGGAGAAACCGGCCGCTGCTGCACCGGTCGGCAAAACCCCGGCTGCCGCTGTGCCCGCGCGTCCAACCAAGCCCGTGCCGGAGGTGACGACGGCGCCGGAAACAGCTCCGGCAACCAAGCTACCTGCCCCGGCGGCTGTACAGCCGAGCGAAGCGAAGGAAGCCGCGGTGCCGGTCAAGCCGAGTGCGCGCGTGGCGGAAACCAAATCGACCCAGCCGGTGCAGCCCGTTCAGCCGGTGCAGCCGCCTAATCCGCTGCGTCTGTTCTCCGGCTTCGTGCTGCAGGCAGGCGTCTTCACCAATATCCAGCGGGCGGAGGAAATTCACGCCAAGCTGACGCTCAGCGGAGTGCCATCGACGCTGGAAACCCGCGTTCAGGTCGGCCCCTTCCGCACTCGTCAGGAAGCTGAAGCGGCACAGGCCAAGCTCAAGGAACTGGGGGTCGAGTCGATCCTGGTCCCACCCAAGGGCGGCCGCTGATCAGGGCATCCCGGGCAGGCGCGGTAGCCCCAGGCTGCGCCGGACGTCCCGATGGACTTCGAGCGGTGACGGAATCCGGATAGTTTCCTGGCGGCGGTGATCGTCGCGATAGTAGCCACGGTCGTAGCCACCGTAATACGGGCGGCGTTCGTATTCATAATAGCCATAGGGCTGGCCGTAGGCGCGATAGGTCGGATAGGTTTCGACCACGACCGGCGGCCCGCTCCGATAGTACCCCGGAGGCGCCGGAGCGATGGCGCAGGCTCCCAGGCTGCCGATCAAGCTGGCAGCGATCAGGAGGCGGGTCAGG
Source organism: Azonexus sp. (assembly GCA_041904995.1). Lineage (GTDB taxonomy): Bacteria > Pseudomonadota > Gammaproteobacteria > Burkholderiales > Rhodocyclaceae > Azonexus. Next base: position 83,205 of record JAYRMB010000008.1, on the reverse strand, counting down.
GTGGTGCGAGCGGACATGCTATCGGTTCCAAAATAGTGTTTCGTATAGCAATTAACGCAAGTGCAAGGGATTGCGCCGACGCCAAGTTGTAACGGTTTGTAGTGGCGCGCTCAGGCGGCGCTCTCCTTGGCCAGACGCTTGGCGAAAACCTTCATCTCCTTGGCGGCCTGGATGTCGCCCTTGGCTTCGGCCACCGCGATGCCGCGCTCGTAAGCGTCAACCGCCGCCGCCTTGTCGCCAGCCTCGGCCAGGGCTTTGCCCAACACTTTCCAGGCGGCGGAGTAGTTCGGGTCAAGCTCGACGGCAGCCCGGAAACTGTTTGCCGCCTGGTCAGGTGCCCCGGCCTTAAGGTACTCGTTGCCGAGGGAGAAACGCAGCAAGGCGCCATCGCGCGGGCCGCCAATCATTTTTTCGAGGGATTCGATACGCGGGTTCATCTAAAATCCGTGTTTTGTTTCGTTACAGGAAGTCTCTCATGGCCAAGACCATCATTGCCACGCCGAATGCACCGGCTGCCATCGGTACCTATTCCCAGGCGGTTCGCGTCGGCGACACCGTCTATCTGTCCGGTCAGATCGGCCTCGATCCGGCGAGCATGCAAATGGTAGACGGCATCGACGCCCAAATCGTTCGCGTTTTCGACAACCTGAAAGCCGTGGCCGAAGCCGCTGGCGGTTCGCTGGCCGACGTGGTCAAGCTCAACGTCTTCCTGACCGATCTGGCCAACTTCGCCAAGGTCAATGAAACCATGACCAAGTATTTCCAGGAGCCCTTCCCAGCTCGCGCTGCCGTCGGCGTCAAGGAACTGCCGCGTGGTGCGCTGGTCGAGGCCGACGCCGTGATGGTGATTGCCTGATCGATGGGCGATAGCGGGGCGTCCGCTCCGATCCGGGCTTCGGATGCGCTGAAGAAGAAGCTCGCCAAACTCGGCCTCCAGCGCGAGGCCGATTTGCTGCTGCACCTGCCGTTGCGCTACGAGGACGAAACCCGCATCACGCCAGTGGCGCGCGCCTTCAATGGCCAGGCGGTGCAGCTCGAGGTGGTGGTGCACAGCAACGAGGTGCAGTTCCGTCCGCGCCGGCAGATGGTGGTGCACGCCGGCGACGAGAGCGGCGACCTGACCTTGCGCTTCTTCAGCTTCTACCCGAACCAGCAGGGCGCGCTGGCGGCCGGGGCGCGCGTACGCGCTTTCGGCGAAGTGCGCGGCGGCTTCTTTGGGGCCGAGATGGTGCACCCGCGTTTCCGCGTGGTGGCGGACGACGAGCCGCTGCCGACGGAAATGACCCCGATTTACCCGTCCACCGCAGGGGTCGCCAATTCGGCCTTGCAAAAGCTGATCGGCCGGGCGCTGGCCGGCAATGAACTGGGCGACACGCTGCCCGAAGCCATTCGCCAGCGTTTGAGGCTGCCGGCCTTCGCCCGCAGCCTGCGCTTTTTGCACACGCCGCCGCCCGGCACCGACCTCGACGTGCTGCATGCACGCAATCACCCGGCCTGGCGACGCATGAAGTTCGACGAGGTTTTGGCCCAGCAACTCTCCCTGCGTCGGGCCTACCTCGCCCGCCGCGAGCAGGGCGCGCCGGTGCTCAAGGCGCGCGACGACCTTGGCGCACGCCTGCTCGACAGCCTGCCCTTCGGCCTGACCGGCGCGCAGGCGCGGGCGATGGCCGAGATTGGTGCCGATCTGGCTCAGCCCTACCCGATGCAGCGCTTGTTGCAGGGCGATGTCGGCGCGGGCAAGACCATCGTGGCGGCGCTGGCCGCGTGCCAGGCGATTTCCGCCGGCTGGCAGGCCGCCTTCATGGCCCCCACCGAGATTCTCGCCGAGCAGCATTACCTCAAGCTGCGCGACTGGCTCGAGCCGCTCGGCGTCAAGGTCGCCTGGCTGTCCGGCAGCCTGAAGAGCAAGGCCAAGCGCGAGCAACTGGCGGCGACAGCGAGCGAGGCGCAACTGATCGTCGGTACGCACGCGCTGATCCAGGAAGGCGTCGATTTCGCCCGCCTCGGGCTGGCCATTGTCGATGAGCAACATCGTTTCGGCGTCGAACAGCGCCTCGCCCTGCGCAAGAAGGGCAGCAATCCGCACCAGTTGATGATGTCGGCGACGCCCATCCCGCGCACGCTGGCCATGAGCTATTACGCCGACCTCGACGTGACGGTGCTCGACGAACTGCCGCCCGGCCGCACGCCGATCAAGACGCGGCTGGTCGCCGACAACCGGCGCGGCGACGTGGTCGGCTTCGTCAAGAAACACATCGAGGAAGGCCGCCAGGCCTACTGGGTGTGCCCGCTGATCGAGGAATCCGAAGCCCTGCAATTGCAGACGGCGCAGGACACCTACGAGCAGCTGTCGGCCGATCTGCCGGGCCTGACCGTGGGCCTCGTGCACGGTCGCCTCAAGGCCGACGAGAAACAGGCGGTGATGGCCGCCTTCGCCGCTGGCGACATTGACGTGCTGGTGGCGACGACGGTGATCGAAGTCGGCGTCGATGTGCCGAATGCCAGCCTGATGGTGATCGAGCACGCCGAACGCTTTGGCCTTTCGCAGTTGCACCAGCTGCGCGGTCGGGTCGGGCGTGGCCAGTACGAATCGAGCTGCGTGCTGATCTACGCCGGCCCGCTCGGCGAAATCGCCCGCCAGCGCCTGAAGATCATTTTCGAGAATACGGATGGCTTCGAAATCGCCCGGCAGGATCTGCAACTGCGCGGGCCGGGCGAATTTGTCGGGGCGCGGCAAAGCGGCGTGCCGCTGCTGCGCTACGCCGATCTAGAGATGGATGCCGATCTGGTGGAGATGGCGCGCGAAGTGGCCGAGGAAATGCTGCGCGATCATCCGGATCTGGCCGAGCGCCATTTGCAGCGCTGGCTGGGGGCGCGTGAGGAATTGCTGAAGTCCTGAGGAAATCCCTCCCGGCCTCCCCTTCTCAGGGGAGGTGCAAGGCAAGCAACTGCGGCCTCGGGCCCCCCTCCCTGACGCCCTGAAGGAAGTCCCCTTGGGGGAGAAGGGGAGGGTTGGGGAGGGGTTTGCGCCTGCATGAAAGCTAGAAGCTCTCACTGCTGCGGTGCACTGCCCAAAAGGGGCAAAAACCAGCCGGCCTGACCCCTCAATAAAACAGCGCCGCCAGATCGAGCGACGATTGTTTGCCCACCTGATTTCCCTGCTGCGCCAGCCAAGTCTGGGCATGTTGCCGGCCGCTGTCACGTAATTTTTCGAAGAAGGGCCAGTTCACCGCCAGCTTGCTTTCGGCCGGCAATTCAGCCAGTTGCTCGGCGGCCGAAATGGCGTGGAAGCGGATGCGGTGCAAGCGACGTTCAAAGGGCGAAGCGTTGAGCCAGTTCGGCACCCAGGAGCGTTCGAGGTTTTCGCGCAGGTGGGCGAACATGCGCATCTCGCGCAGGAAGGTCGAATTGAAGGCCAACTCACGCAGACGGTTCTTGATCTCGGGGGCGGTCACCGGCGTTTCGCCGTAGCGCAGTGGTGTCAGCAGCACGAGCAGGATGTCCTCGGCCTTGCAGTCGTAGAACAGCGGGAAGACCGCCGGGTTGGCGCTGTAGCCGCCATCCCAGTAGGGTTCGCCGTCGATGGTGATGGTGTGATGGATGGTCGGCAGGCAGGCCGAGGCGAGTAGTGCGTCGGCCGACAACTCGTGATTGCGGAAGAGCCGCACCTTGCCCGAGTTGGCGTGGGTGGCGGCGATGAAGAGTTGTACCGGGCAGTGCTGGCGCAAGGCGGCGAAATCGATGCGTGCTTCGAGCACATCGCGCAGCGGGTTGATGTCGAGCGGGTTGAGTTGCTCCGGCGACAGGTAGTCGGTCCATTGCAGCATCATCTTCATGGCCGAGGCCATGCCCTTGTTGCCGGAGAAGGGTGAAGATTCGGCGATGTCGCGCCAGAAGGCGGCGAGCGTTTGCCGCGCGCCTTCGCGGCCGCCGCTCATCAGGCCCTGCGCCAGGCAGATGGCGTTCATGGCGCCGGCGCTGGTGCCGCTGACGCCTTCGAAAGCGAAACGCCCGTCTTCGAGCAGGGCGTCGAGCACGCCCCAGGTGAAGGCGCCGTGCGCGCCGCCGCCTTGCAGGGCGAGGTTCAGGGTGGGGCCGGGTACAGCGTTCATCGGGCGTCCTCATCGGGAAACGCTTGCATGGTGCGCCAAGGCGGGCGCTTGTTCAACCGCTTTACGGTGACGCGATCAGGCGTAGGCGCTGATCCGGCTGCTGGGCGAGGCAGGCGCGCTGCCGTAGAAGGCAGCGATTTTCTGTTGCTGGCGGTTGTCGGCGTTGTCCGTGCCGTTGCTCTCGGCCATGGACTGCTGCGCCATTTCGGCTCGCGCCTGTTGCGCCATTTGGCCGGCTGCGGCGGCAACGGCGCGGTCCTGGCCGGAAGGGTCGGCCGGGGCGAGGGCGGCGGCGCGCACCTGTTCGGCCCGGCGCAGTGTTTCCTCCGGGGTGCGTCCTTCCGAGGTGCTGATGCTGACCTCGCCGCCGATGGCGTAGCTGACGCCATCGGGGCCGCGCTGGTAGGTGAAGCTGGCGCCGGAGACAGCCATGCCGCCGGCGGCGGCCAGATGGGCCTGTTCATGGGCACGCACCTGGCGATCGCGTGCTTTCAGCTTGTCGACCTGGGCTTGCTCGTCCGGCGTCAATTCGCCGCTCTTGCCGCCCTGGTGGCCAGCAGTTCGCGAGTTCTCCGCCGAACGGGCGTTCAGCAGCGAAGGCAGCGAATAGGTGTTGGCAGCGGAGATTTGCATGGCAAGCGGCAAGGCTCAATGTCCTTGCAGCTTAGTTCAGGAGCGATGGTTTGGCGAGAAATCGCTTCTGCTAAGCGCTTGAATCGTCGTTGAAAACTTCAGCTCAGGCCGGCGCGCAGGCGGCTGAGGCTGGGAATGCCGATGAACTTGCCGTCCACGGCGATCAGGCCGGCTTCCTGCAGATCGTGCAGGATGCGCGAGAAATGCTCCTGGGTCAGATTCAGGCGCGAGGCGATGACCCCCTTGTGCACCGGCAGGTGCAGCACGGCCTCGTCGCCGTGGATGGCATGGCCCTGCAGTTCGCGCAGCAGGAAGCTGATGATGCGTTCCTTGCCGGAAGCGAGGGCAAAGGATTCGACATCGTCGACCAGGTCGCTATTGCGCTGGGCCATGTTGCTCAGGAGGGTTTTGCCCAAGGCCGACATGCTGCCCAGCTCGCGCTCGATGGCGCTGCGCGTCACATGCAGCACCTTGCAGTCGCTCAACGCCTCGGCAAAGACGCTGTAGGGCTGGTTCAGGAACATGGCTTCCTCGCCGAAGCTCTGGCCGGGGCCGAGCAGTTCGACGACCTTTTCCTTGCCCAGCGTGGAAATCACGGCCAGCTTGACCTGGCCGGTCAGTAGCACGTGGATGCCGGAGCAAGGGTCGCCGCGATGAAACAATATTTCGCCACGGCGAAGTTTATGCTCCCGAGTTGCGCGGGCGATGCGCGCTCTCTCTGTGTCGCCTAGCTGTGCAAACAGCGTAGTGGCGGCCAATTGCGCGGCTAGCGTATGGGAAACCTTGGCGTCCACGGCAACCTCCGGGGGCTTTGATTGGGATCAAATTTTTGCGCTGTCTATAACAATGTGCAATTAGTTATTTCGATTAGTCAATAGGGCTGTCTTATGCAAGTGAAATTCTTCGATCAGCCGCGCGACAGCCTGCGGTTGATCGTGGTGCAGCATGTGATCGGCCTCTTCGATCCAGGCTTCTTCCACCTTGGCAAAACAGGCGCGGCGGGCTTCCCAGTCGCCGGGGCGGCTGTCGTATTCGCGGACGACCCAGGATTGCCGGCCGGCTACCCAGAGCACCGGGCAAACGACCTGGCGCCAGATGGCCATCGATTCTTCCAGGCGGAAGAGGTAAGGCGAGCTCGCCTTGTGCCACGGGTCGCCGTTCCAGATGATGCCGTGGCGCTGTTCGCCGCCTTTGGTCGTGCCATCGCCGATGCGGGCCAGGTGGCGGGCGAGGAAGTCGGCGCGTTCCGGCGTCAGGAAGCGGTCGCTGTGCATCAGGCGGCGGGCGAAGCTGTCACGATCGGCGTAAACATGCATGCGCGGCGGTTGCTTGAGGTCGGCCAGCCAGTGGCGATAGCGCTCCGGCGCCATGTCCGGCGTGGTCGGCGCAATGCCGAAGCCTTCCAGCGTGATCAGCCGCTCGACCCGCTCGGGCCGGAGGCCGGCGTAGAGGCAGGAGAGGATGCCGCCCATGCTGTGGCCAACCAGTTTGACCTGCCCTTCGGGCGCGTAGCGGTCGATGATCGCTTCCATGTCGCCGATATGCTCGGCGAAGAAATAGGGCCGGTTCAGCCATTGCGACTGGCCGAAGCCGCGCCAGTCGGGGGCGATGATGTTCCAGTCGTGCTGCAGCTCGTCGACAACGAACTGGAAGGAGGCGGAAACGTCCATCCAGCCGTGCAGCAGGAAGAGCGTCGGGGCCTTGGGGTCGCCCCAGCGCCGGATGTGCAGGCGGACGCTGGGCAGGTCGAGGTATTCGGAACGTGAAGGTCGCATCGGTTTTTGGCCAAAATGGGCAGTGCACCGCAGCAATGGCGGGGAAGGGCGATTCTAACCCCCGCGCAGGCTAGCGGCGGCTGCCGAGCACGCGGCGAATTTCGCCATTGCAACTGGCCGCCACCTTCTCGTATTCCTCGGGCGTGTCGATCAGCGCCTGGTCGGCCTCCACCTGGTTGAGCAGGCGGGTGATATAGGGAATCCAGCGCGTTTCCATCTCCTGCGCCAGGCGCTGCTGCGTCTGCCCGCTCGGGCCGCGCCACGGCGTGCCGGTGAGGAAGCGTTCCTTCAGGGGGGCGGCGATTTCCTGCTCGATGGCGGCGGCGTGCTTGCGGTAGGTATCCACGTGGCGCATCTCGTGCGCATGGATTTCCTGATAGGCACAACTGCCCGGCGCGAATTCGCGGGCCACATAGACGGTCAGCGGGTTGAAGCCGTAATGCAGGGTGATCTGCGGGCTGGTGCATTCCCAGCGCCCGGACCGGTCGGCAAAACCGGGCATCCTCGTCTCGTAGCGGACGATGGCCTTGCCGCGCGTCAGGCCAAGCACCTGCATGCCCGGCCGGTTGCGGTCGGCACCCAGCGCGTTCAACTGGCGATAGCCGTAATCCTGGCGCAATGCTGGGTCGGCATCGAGGCGCTTCACTGTGACCGAAGGCGCCGGCAAGCTGGCGCACTCGTCGGCCAGCGTCGGGAAAGTGGCACCCAGCAGGCAAATCGCAAGGAAGAAGCGTCGGCTCATCGTCAGCTCGTGCTGGCCAGCACGCCCGGCTTGGGCCGGCCGATACGGTTGATCCACAGCGAGGCGAAAATCACCGCCCCGCCCAGCGACAGGCGGACGAGGTCGGCGTCGCGGTTCCAGATCAGCACATTGACCAGCAACCCAGCCGGCACATGCAGCTCGTTGATGATGGCCAGCGTGCCGGCATCGACGAAGAGGCTGCCTTTCACCCACCAGTACATGCCGAGCGCCGTGGCGAACACGCCCATCCACAGCAGCACGCCCCATTGCACCTCGGTGGTCGGCAGTTTGGCCGGATTGCCGAAGAGCAGGAAGGAAGGCAGTGCCAGCAACAGCGCGCCGAGGAAGAAATGGCCGAACAAGCGGTGCATCGGCGCCACGTCCGGATAACGGGCGAACAGGCGGCGGCATAGCACCTGCCCCGCGGCAAACGTGGCGTTGGCCACCTGCAGCAACAGGAAGCCGAGCAGATAATCGCCTTCGAGATGACGGAAGCGGATAAATACGCCGCCGCCGACCGCCACCGCAGCGGCGACCAGCGACCACAGGTTGAAGCGGCGGGCCAGCGCATCGTCGAGCACGGTGACGTAGATCGGCGTCAGTACCGTGAACAGCAGCACCTCCGGCACCGTCAGCAGGTTGAAGCTGCGATACAGGCACAGATAGGTGATGCCGAACTGCAGCGCCCCGGCCAGCCACAAACCGCCGACCAGCGGGCGCGGCAGATTGCGCCAGAGCGTGATCGGCACAAAAATCAGCGCCGCAATGGCAACGCGCATCAGCACGGCGAAATCGCTATCGACGCTGCCAGCGAGGTATTGGCCGATCAGGCTGAAGGAAAAGGCCCAAAGGGCGGTGACGATCAGTAAGTAGGGCATGTTTCAGGTCTGGTCCGGCACGCCGGGTTTTTTGTGCCAGTGGCGAAAGAGTTGCAGGGCCAATCCTGCCAGCAGAAGGACGCCAAACAATGCTTCCTCCGCAACGCGGATGTCCGGTAACAGGCGTTGGGCAATTTCGCCAAAGAAATATCCTGCGCTGACGAAAGTGCAAACCCAGAGCAGCGCGCCGAGCAGGTTCAGCCAGAAGAAGCGTCGTGGCTGAACGAATCCCGAACCCATCAGAATTGGCCCCACCGTACGCAGGCCAACCATGAAGCGCACCCCGAGCACGAGGGCATCGGGATGAGCGAACAAGCGTTGCTCCAGCCATGGCCTGCGCTCGGCCAATAGTGGAAAGCGTTCGATCAGGGCTTTCCCGTAGCGCCGTCCGATCTGGTACCAGAACTGATCGCCGAGAAAACTGAAGCCGGTAGCGATCAGCATTACCATGGGCCAGGCGAGCAGGCCTCGATGTGCAGCCAAGCCGGCGAGCAAGACGATGGTCTCACCTTCGAGCAGGCAACCCACGGCCAGAGCTGGGTATCCATAATCGGTGACGAGTTGGGCGAGAGTCATGTTGGCGCGGCGTAACGCACGGCGGAAGAAGGTTTAGACTGGGCGTAACCCCAGGACGGACACACATTATATCGGGGCACAAAGAACACTCGGAGAATGGCCAGATGGGATCGAACAAACAGGATTTGGCGCGTTTTGCCGCCAACTATCGAAATGAGATGGAAGGTGCCGCCCTCTACCGTGAGATGGCAGCCAGCGAAACGCAAGACGAAGTGGCAGAACTTTACCGACGGCTCGGGCGGGTCGAGGAAACGCATGCTGAGTTCTGGCGGCGTCGTATCGTCAAGGCGGGGGGCATCGTACCGGAAGGGCTAGGTTGGCGAACTCGTATACTGCTGTGGGCGACGCGTCGCTTCGGTGCGCAGACGGTCTTGCCCTGGGTGGCGGGCGATGAAGCGCGCAACCGTAAAGTTTACGATGACCAGCAGGAAACCCTCGGTACCGAGATGGGCAAACAGGAGCGCTCCCATGCCCGCATGCTCTCGTTGCTGGCCTCGCGTTCACGCTCAGGCTGGAACGGACCGGCTTATTCGCGCCTGGAAGGAAGGCATGGCGCCGGGGCGGCCAACAATCTGCGCGCCATGGTGCTGGGAGCGAACGATGGCTTGGTGTCCACCTTCTGCCTGGTGATGGGGGTGGCCGGTACGGCGGCAAGCCCGCAAACGCTGCTCGCAACGGCTTTGGCCGGGACTTTGGCGGGGGCGTGCTCAATGGCCATGGGGGAATGGATTTCAGTGCAGAGTGCCCGCGAGTTGCAGGAAAAACAGATCGCCGGCGAGGCCGAGGAGTTAGCCGAGGTGCCGGCTGAAGAGCAGGAAGAGTTGAGCCTGATCTACCAGGCCAAGGGGTTCACGCCGGAGGAGGCGGGGCAGATTGCTGCACGCGTCATCAGTGACAAGGATTCGGCACTCGATACCCTGGTCCGTGAAGAGCTCGGCATCAATCCGGATGATCTCGGCGGTTCAGCGATGGGGGCGGCCCTGTCTTCTTTCCTGGTTTTTCTGGCGGGGGCCTTGATTCCTGCGCTCCCGATGTTTTTGGCGCCGCGGGAGCATATTGTCTCGGCCAGTGCCCTGTCTTCGGCGTTGGGGTTGTTCGCGCTTGGCGCTGCCATTGCCATTTTTACCGGCAAGCATCCTTTGCTTTCCGGCGGTCGACAGTTGCTCATCGGCCTCGCCGCCGCGGGCGTGACATTCGGTATCGGTCGGCTGTTTGGCGTGGCGATCAGTGGTTGAGGCTGTACCGGCCTTGTGAGCCATTGTGAGTGAAATATAACCAATTGTTTCATCGCTTGATCCGGCGCTTTGCCTTGGTTAACTTGGGTTTGAGCGATGGGGGCGAAAAGGCAGTTGGCAGTGAGCCGACGCATCCTTCGCCAATGTCGAATTTCCGGAGTGATGCAAATGAACGGCCGATCAACGCCAAACGAACATCCCAAAAAACGAGCCGCAAAAACCCAGAATACGGTGCCCTGGTTTTGGCCCGTCGAGCTTCTGTCAGCGCTGACAGAAGAGGAATTCAGTACTTTTCGCCGCGGCTTCGATACGCTGGCGGAAGCCGTCAAGCTGGATACCGGGCTAACCCCAAAATTTGCAACACCCAACCGTATCCTGCTGGATCTGCATACGCAGCGCTTCCGTGATTTCACGCCGCCTGGCGCGCCAGCTCAAATCCCCACCATCATCGATGCGCCGTACGCCGGACACCCTTCATCGATTGCCGATTTCTCCATTGGCCAAAGCCTGGTGCAGACGATGTTGGATAACGGGGTTCAGCGCGTTTATGTCACGGACTGGAAGAGTGCGACGCCGGAAATGAAGGATTATGACATCGACAATTACCTCTCCGAATTGAATGTCGTCGTCGACGAAATCGGCGGCAAGGCAAATTTCGTCGGGTTGTGTCAGGGCGGATGGATGTCGGCGATGTATGCGGCGCGTTATCCCGAGAAGGTTTCTAGCCTTGTGCTGGCGGGGTCGCCTATCGATACAGATGCCGGGCATGGGCCGATCCGTGAGATGGCGCATGACCTCAAGATGGCTGACTTTGAGCAGCTGGTTTCCACCGGTGGCGGATTCATGCGCGGGAAATTCATGTTGGCGGCCTGGAAGAACATGCATCCGGGCGTCCAGTATTTCGGCAAGTACGTCGATTTGTATGAGCACATCGACGACCCTGCCTATATTCGTAAGGCAGAGGATTTCGAGGCGTGGTACGAGAATCCGATTGATTTGCCGGGGCGTTGGTATCTGCAGGCAGTCGAACAATTGTTCAAGGAAAACCGATTGGCCAAGGGCAAGTTTGTTGGTCTAGGCAAACAACTGTCGCTTAAGGACATACGCTGCCCTGTCACCTTGTTGGCAGGCGAGAGCGATGACATTACCACCTCGGAGCAAGTGTTCAATGCCGAGCGTTACCTCGGTACGCCGGCTGGCGATATCGTTAAATTGCTTGCGCCAGGCGGGCATATCGGTCTGTTCATGGGCAGTTGCACGCTGCGTGACTACTGGCCGGGTATCGCACAATGGATAGGCCGGATCAGCGCAAGCTAGCACATCAAAACTGCAGATCTGTATGCGGGAAGATGGAATTTTCCCGCCTCATTTTGCTCGAATGCATCAGGAACACTGGTGTCGATGGGTCGTGTCGTGCCTACGGGCAGCATTTGAAAAGGAAGAATAATGGCTCAGCAAGTAAAGGTCGCGGTTCTGGTCGGTAGCCTGCGCAAAGGCTCATATAACCGCATGGTAGCCAATACCCTTGCCGAATTGGCGCCGGAGGGAATGGATATCCAGATTCTTCCCTCGGTCGGAGACTTTCCCCATTACGACGCTGACCTGCAGTCCGAGGGCATGCCAGAGGCAGTTCTGGCCATGGGAGCTGCGATCAAAGCGGCAGATGGGATCGTGATCGTCACGCCGGAATACAACTACTCGATTCCTGGTGTTCTCAAGAACGCGATCGATTGGCTTTCGCGGCTGCCAGATACGCCTTTCGCGGGTAAACCACTGGCCATTCAAAGTGCTTCGATGGGAGGCTTGGGTGGGGCGCGGGCGCAATATCATCTACGGCAGACTCTGGTTTTTCTCGACGCCATGGTCCTCAACAAGCCCGAAGTCATGATTGGGGTCGTGCAGAACAAGGTTGATCCGGCAACGGGCAAGCTGGTCGATGCCGACACGCGCGCTTATATCGGAAAGCAATTGTCGGCCTTGGCTGCGCTGATCGAGAAACTGGCGCGCTAGCCTGCACCTGAGCCATGGATTTGGCTAATACGATCCCGACGGTCGCCCACGCTATCCAGCAGTCGGTCGCCCCCGTTTTCCTGTTGACTGGCGTGGGCTCGCTACTTGGGGTGTTGACCAACCGTTTGTCACGTATCGTCGATCGCTACCGCTCATTGATCGGTTTGCCGGATGAGAACCAACTGCGCCATTCTGCCGAGATTGCTCTTCTCAAGCGGCGCTCGCGACTGATCCACCTGGCCATCCGCTTTTGCACCATCTGTGCGTTGTTGATCTGCGTAGTGATCAGCCTACTTTTTATTGCCGTCGAATTGGGGAGCGATTTGTCCCCGCTGGTCGCCTCCCTGTTCGTGGCCGGCATGCTGTCGCTCATTGCCGGTCTTCTAAGCTTTCTACGTGAAATCTCACTCGCAACCCTGCGCTTAGAGATGCGCAATTCCGGGTCATCTGCCAACGAAGGGTGATGCGCTGTAGGCGCCAGCAAGTCGTAAGCGCCTTTTCATTGAGGTGTCGCGAGGGCCTTCGCTGATGCCAACGCTTATCTTTCAGGTGAGGCGTTTATTTAGGTGTTGGCAAGCTCTTATGTAGGTTGTTGACAAAGTCATGTCGATATAACTAAGATTATCGACATGAAATCTGATTACACCCAAGCCATCCCCACCGAGTGGGCGGCCATGTCGAAAATCTTCGTTGCCCTGGGCGACGAGCATCGTCAGCGCATCCTGCTGCTGTTCGAGCCGGGCGAGCGGCTGAATGTCGGGCAGATTGCCGAGGTGTCGACGCTGGCGCGCTCCACTGTCTCGCACCATCTGAAGATCCTGCACGAATCCGGCGTGCTGGCCTCCGAGAAGATCGGCAAGGAGGTCTGGTTCTGGATCGACCGGCAGGCGCTCGAAACCACCTTCACCAACGTCCTCGATTACGTCAAGGAATCCACCTGATGCGCACTTTCTTCCGTTCGCTGCTGCGCGGGCTCGCCCGCGTTTTCTTCCGCGTCGATGTGCAGTTCCGCCAATCCGAGTTCGACCATGAGCGCCTGCTCGTCGTCGCCAACCACGAATCCTTCCTCGACGGCGTGCTGCTCGGCCTCTTCCTGCCGATCGACCCGGTGTTCGTGGTGCATACCGGTATCGCCAACAACCGCTGGTTCCGGCTGATGCTGTCGCTGGTCGATTACCTGGCAGTCGATCCGACCAGCCCGATGGCGATGAAGAAGGTGATCCGCCTGATCGAATCCGGCCGCCCGGTGGTGATCTTCCCGGAAGGGCGCATCACGCTGACCGGTTCGCTGATGAAGGTCTATGACGGCCCGGCCTTCGTCGCCGCCAAGACCGGGGCGACGGTTATTCCGGTGCGCCTGGACGGCCCGTCCCGCAGCTATTTCTCGCGCCTGTCAGGCAAGTATCCGAAGGAGCTGTTCCCGAAGATTCGCATCACCGTGCTGCCGGAAGCTTCCTTCCCGATGCCCGAGGCGCCGACCGCCAAGCTGCGCCGCCGCAAGTCCGGCGAGCAGATGCGCAAGCTGATGCAGGAAATGATCTTCGCCTCGCGCCCGCAGCAGACGCTGTACACCGCGCTGTGCGACGCCGCTGAAATCTTCGGCCGCAAGCGCCGCCTGTTGGAAGACGTGAAGCAGATCGAGTATTCCTACAACGACCTGCTCAAGATGGCGTTGATCCTCGGCCGCCAGGTCGAGCGCATGAGCCAGCCGGGCGAGCGCGTCGGCCTGCTGTTGCCCAACCTGGTCCCGACGTTGGGCCTGATCTTCGGCCTGACGGCGCGCCGCCGCGTGCCGGCCATGCTCAACTACACGGCCGGCGCCGATGCCATGCAGGCGGCGTGCGTAGCGGCCGAGATTCGCACCATCGTCACCTCGCGGGCTTTTGTCGAGCAGGCCAAGCTGGCCGACAAGCTCGCCGCCTTGCAGGGCATCGCCATCGAATACCTCGAAGACATCCGCGAGCGTATCGGCCTGGGCGACAAGCTGTGGCTGGTGCTGTGGGCCATCCACCATCCGCGCGGCTTCGAGCTGAAGACCGATCCGGAAGAAGCCGCCGTCGTGCTGTTCACATCCGGTTCCGAGGGCAAGCCCAAGGGCGTCGTGCTGCCGCACCGCGCCATTCTGGCCAACATCGCGCAGATTCGCTCGGTTATCGACTTCTCGGTCGACGACAAGGTGCTCAACGCGCTGCCCATCTTCCACAGCTTCGGCCTGACCGCCGGCTCGCTGCTGCCGGTGCTGACCGGCGCCAGCCTCTTCCTCTACCCGTCGCCGCTGCACTACCGGATCATTCCGGAGCTGGCCTACGACCGTTCTTGCACCGTGCTCTTCGGCACCTCGACCTTCCTCTCCAACTACGCCAAGTTCGCCCACCCCTACGACTTCTATCGTTTGCGCTACGTCGTGGCCGGCGCCGAGAAGCTGTCCGATAGCGTGCGCGGCCTGTGGTTCGAGAAATTCGGCATCCGCATCTTCGAAGGCTACGGCGCGACCGAGACCGCGCCGGTGCTGGCGGTGAATACGCCGATGGCCTACCGCACCGGCACGGTCGGCAACCTTCTGCCGGGCATCGAACACAAGCTGCTGCCGGTGCCGGGCATTCCGAATGGCGGCATCCTGCATGTGCGCGGGCCGAACGTGATGGCCGGCTACCTCAAGGCCGATCTGCCCGGCGTGCTGCAACCGCCGGCCTCGGATCTCGGCGAGGGCTGGTATGAAACCGGCGACGTGGTGGAGTTCGACGACGAAGGCTTCGTCAAGATCGTCGGCCGCGTCAAGCGCTTCGCCAAGATCGCCGGCGAGATGGTCAGCCTCGAAGTGGTCGAAAAGCTCGCTACCGCCAGCTCACCCAGCCAGCAGCACGCCGTCTCCAGCCAGCCGGATGCCAGCAAGGGCGAGGCGCTGGTGCTGTTCACCACCGACGAAGCCCTGTCGCGCGACCTGCTCGCCGCCAAGGCGCGCGAACTCGGCCTGCCCGAGCTGGCCGTGCCGCGCAAGATTCACAAGATGGAGTCGCTGCCGCTGCTCGGCACCGGCAAGATCGACTACGTGACGCTGAAGAACCTGGCGCAAGGCCTGTGATGAACCGTCGCCGCTTTCTCGGCTTGCTGGCCGGCGCTTCTGCGCTGGGCGCGGCCGGCGTCGGCATCGCCAAGCCGGCGGTGGTCAATCCGTGCCGCGCGGCGATACCGCTGCAATTGCTCGACAGCCCCTGGCTGCAACAAGCCTGGGCCGGCATCGACCCGGCGCAGGTGTGGGACTGCCACGTGCATCTGGCCGGGCTGGGCGATGGCGGCAGCGGCATCGAGGTCGGGCCGCAACTGTCGTCGCCGCTGCATCCGGTGCATTACGCCCAGCGCCTGTTCTACATGAACGCCGGCTGCGCCCACAACGCGCCGGGCAAGGTTGATACCGCCTACGTCGCCCGCCTGCTCAACCTGTGCGATGCCTTGCCGGAAGGCTTCAAGGTCATGCTCTTCGCCTTCGAGCGCTTTCATGACGGCAAGGGCGACGCCCATCCGGAGCATTCCGCCTTTTACGTGCCGAACGCCTGGGCGGCCAAACTGGCCAGGGATTTCCCGGCGCGCTTCGAATGGGTCGCGTCGCTGCATCCTTACGCCACTGCTGCGGTGCACGAGCTGAAAACGGCAATTTCCAACGGCGCGCGTGCGGTCAAATGGCTGCCGGCGGCGATGGGCATGGACCCGGCTGACGCCCGCTGCGATGCCTTCTACCGCGTGCTGGCCGAAAGCGGCACGCCGCTGATCGTGCATTGCGGCGAAGAAAAGGCGGTCAAGGGCAGCGACACCCAAGCCTACGGCAACCCGCTGCGCCTGCGCCGCGCCCTCGACGCCGGGGTGAAAGTAGTGGTTGCCCATTGCGCCACGCTGGGTAGCGACCGCGACGACGCCGGCAAGATGCGGCCGAGCTTCGATCTCTTCCTGCAACTGATGGCCGAGCCGCGCGCCAAGGGCTTGCTGCATGGCGACATCTCGGCCATCACCCAGCGCAACCGCGACGTTCGCGTCATCCGCAGCCTGCTCGAACGCACCGATTTGCACGAGCGCCTGCTGCATGGCTCGGACTACCCGCTGCCCGGCATCGTGCCGCTGACTTCACCGAAGGCGCTGGCGCGGGCCGGCTTGCTGCCGCAGGGCTCGGTTCACGATCTCGACATCCTGCGCGAGCACAATCCGCTGCTCTTCGATTTCACCCTGAAGCGCCTGCTGGTGTGGCAGGGCCATTCCTTTTCTCCGGCCGTCTTCCAGACGCGCCGTTTCTTCCCAGCGAGCCAAACATGAGCGGACAATTCGGACTCCTCAAACAGAAGCGTTTCGCCCCTTTCTTCGCCACGCAGTTCCTCGGCGCCTTCAACGACAACCTGTTCAAGAATGCGCTGGTCGTGCTGCTGACCTTTCAGGCGGCGCGGTGGACAACGCTGAAGCCGGAATTGTTGGCCAACCTGGCGGCGGGCATCTTCATTCTGCCCTTCTTCATCTTCTCGGCGACGGCCGGCCAGCTGGCCGACAAGTACGACAAGGCGACGCTGGCGCGGCTGGTCAAGGTGCTGGAAATGGCCATCATGGGCATCGCGGCGGCCGGCTTCTTCATGACCAGCCTGCCCGTGTTGCTGGTC
The DNA here is from genome assembly GCA_041904995.1 of Azonexus sp. Taxonomy (GTDB): domain Bacteria; phylum Pseudomonadota; class Gammaproteobacteria; order Burkholderiales; family Rhodocyclaceae; genus Azonexus. The sequence continues at coordinate 66,607 of JAYRMB010000008.1, read as the reverse complement.
GCGCTCTTCCTGCTCGGCTGCCATTCGACCCTGTTCGGGCCGGTCAAATACGCCATCCTGCCGCAGCATCTGCACGCCGATGAGCTGGTCGGCGGCAATGCGCTGATCGAGGCCGGCACCTTCGTCGCCATCCTGATCGGCACACTGGCCGGCGGCCTGCTCGCCGGATCGGTCGAGCATCCGGCATGGATCGCAGTCGGCGGCTTCGTCGTCGCGCTGGCCGGATACCTGACCAGCCGCGGCATACCGGCCGCGCCGGCCCCGGCACCGGAGCTCAAGGTCAATCTCAATCCGCTGACCGAAACCTGGCGCAATATCGCCTTCGCCCGCGAGAACCGCACGGTCTTCCTGTCCATCCTCGGCATCTCGTGGTTCTGGCTCTATGGCGCGCTCTTCCTCGCCCAGTTCCCGGCCTACGCCAAGTTCGTGCTCGGCGGCGGCGAGTCGTCGGTGACCTTGTTGCTCGCCACCTTCACGGTCGGCATCGGCGTCGGCTCCATGCTGTGCGAGCGCATGTCGGGCAAGCATGTCGAAATCGGTCTGGTGCCGTTCGGCTCCATCGGTCTGACGCTGTTCGGGGCCGATCTCTACTTCGCCTCGCCGGACAACCTGCTCGGCACGACGCCGCATGAACTGCTGGGGCTGCTCAGCATCCCGGCCGTCTGGCGAGTGCTGTTCGACTTGATGATGCTGGGCGTCTTCGGCGGTTTCTTCATCGTGCCGCTCTACGCGCTGGTCCAGTTGCGTAGCGCCGAGGCCACGCGCGCCCGCATCATCGCCGCCAACAACATCGTCAATGCGCTGTTCATGGTCGTTGGCGCGCTCGGCGCCGGCGCGGCGCTGGGGGCGGGACTGTCGATTCCGGCCCTGTTCGGTATCGCGGCCCTGCTCAATGCGGCGGTGGCGGTCTATATCTACGGGCTGGTGCCGGAATTCCTGATCCGCTTCATGGCCTGGCTGCTGATCAAGGCGGCCTATCGCCTGCGTACCGAAGGGGCGGCGCGGATTCCGGAGGAAGGTCCGGCGGTGCTGGTCTGCAACCACGTCAGCTTCGTCGATTCGCTGGTCATTGCCAGCGCCTCGCCGCGCCCGGTGCGTTTCGTGATGGATCACCGCATTTTCCGCACGCCGATCCTGAGCTACGTGTTCAAGCACGGCCGCGCCATTCCCATCGCGCCGGCCAAGGAAAACCCGGAAATCATGGAAAAGGCCTTCGCCGAAGTGTCGGCCGCGCTGAAGGCGGGCGAACTGGTCGCCATCTTCCCGGAAGGCGGCATCACCTGCGACGGCGAATTGCAGACCTTCCGCCCGGGCATCTCCCGCATCCTCGCCGCCGACCCGGTGCCGGTCGTGCCGATGGCGCTATCCGGCCTGTGGGGCAGTTTCTTCTCCCGCGTCGACGGCGCGGCGATGAAAACGCCATTCCGCCGCGGCCTGTTCTCGCGCATTGGCTTACGCGTCGGCGAAGCCGTGCCGGCCAGCGAGGCGACGCCGGAACGTTTGCAGGCCGAGGTGCTGGCGTTGCGCGGCGAGCTTCGTTGAACAGGTAAGAGCGATCCATGTTCAGCTTCGACAAATTGAGCGAACTGGTGCAATTCCTTGTGCCCGTCTACCTGGTGGCCGTTTTCGCCTTGCGGCGCCGGAGCAAAAGTGGCGGCTCGGAATGGCGCGAGCCGACCCTGATGCGCCTGTTCATTTTCCTGTTGCTGACCCTGGGTGTGGCCTGTTTTGCCTGGTACTGCGCGACCTATGTGCGCACGCACACCGGTGACATCGGCGCCTATCTGCCCTTGTTCGGCGCCTTGCTGGCCGCGCCGCTGGCCGCCGGGTTGGCCCTGAGTGCCTTGATCGAGGCGGTACGTTTTGTCTTCTGGCGGAATCGTTGATCCGGCCTGGCCGGGGGAATCGTCTATGGAAATCTTCAAAATGATCGGTCGGCTGATTCTCTTCCTGATCGGACTGTACTTTTTGGGAGCCGGCTTGTTTTGTGGTGCGGCAACACTGTTTTCTCCGCTGTGGTTCTTTTCGCTGATTGGCTTCGGTTGTGCTTGGGTGGGCTTTTATCTGATCAAGCAGGCAATCAAAAAAGAGGCCTCGGAAGTGTTCGACAAGAATGTCGAGGCCAAAGCTCCAACGAAGAGCGCATCGAGTACAAACGATAAAGAGGGTTCGCAATGAAAGTGTTGGGCATTCTGTTCAAGATCGCCCTGCTGGCGATTGGCGGAGCCATGCTGGTTGGAGGTGGGCTAGCTGGCTTGTGTGGGGTCATCGCTGGCAGTGGTGAGATATTTATGGCCGGTTTTGTGCCCGCCATGTTGGGACTGATGCTGTTCATCTGGGTGATTGCCAGCTTCAGGAAAAAGCCGACGGAACCTGAGCAAACGGTCTCCGATGCAGAACAGGATCAAGCGTGATTCCCACCGAATACGCCGCTTTGGTTCATGGGTTTTTCGAGATGCTCGGGCTATCGCTGGGGGCGGCCTTCTATCGCCAGCAGCGGCGCAAGTTCGGTGGCCAAAGCATCCTGGCGCCGGGTGAATTCGCTGTCGCCATTGGCTGTGTTTTTGGCGCGGCCTTCGGCAACAAGGCGGTGTTCTGGATCGAGATGCCGCATCTGTTCGTCCAGCACTGGGCGACGCCGACGCTGTTGTTTGGCGGGCAGTCGATGGTGGGTGGGCTGGTCGGTGGGCTGTTGGGGGTCGAGATCGCCAAAAAGCTGACCGGCATCACGCGTTCGACCGGCGATGCCTTCGTCTTTCCGACCTTGCTCGGGCTGATGATCGGCCGCGTCGGCTGCTTCCTGGCCGGGCTGGAGGATGGCACCTTCGGCGTGCCGACCGATCTGCCTTGGGGCATCGATTTCGGCGATGGCGTGCCGCGCCATCCGACGCAGCTCTACGAAATCCTCTTCGCTGGCTTGTTGTGGGTCGTGTTGGCTCGTTGGCGTCCTGCCTTGGCGGACCGGTCGGGCTTGCTGTTCAAGCTGATGTTCGTCGCCTATCTGCTGTGGCGTTTGCTGATCGACGGGCTGAAGCCGGTGCCGTATGCCTATCCGCTGGGTTGGTCTGGCATCCAGTGGGTTTGCCTGGTGGCCTTGCTTATCTATCTGCCGCTTGTCTGGCAGCAATGGCGACGCCCCGTCGTCGCCGTCCATGGAGTGACATCATGAAAGAATTTTTCATCTTTCTTTGGCGGGTATTTCTACTGATTTTCGGATTTTTCAGCATCGCCTTCGGCGGCATATGCGTGCTGATCGGCGCGGGCGGCGGCAGTGCCTCCGGTGCCTATATCGTTGCGCTCATCGGGGCGGTTTCGGCAGTGATCGGCGTGGTGGTCTTCGCCGCCACTGTTCGCGCATTCAAGAATTCCTCCGGCACAAAGGCCGAGGTTTCGCCAAATTCAGGAGAAGAGCAAGCATGAGCCGCAAGAACCGTCCCTGGTTGTTCTACGACACCACCGCTTCCGTCTGTTCCACCTGCCTGCGCCAGGTCGAGGCCAAGGTGGTGATCAAGGGCGATGATGTCTATCTCGACAAGTGGTGCCCGGCGCACGGCAGCGAGCGCGTGCTGATTGCCGACGATGCCGAGTATTACCGCCTGTGCCGCGAAGTCTATGTGAAGGCGCCGGAAATGCCAGAGCGCTTCAATACCGAGATGCGTCACGGATGCCCGTACGACTGCGGCCTGTGCCCGGATCACATGCAGCATTCCTGCCTGTCGGTGGTCGAGATCACCGAGCACTGCAACCTGCGCTGCCCAGTGTGCTACGCCGAATCCGGGCCGGAACGGCAGGTGCACCGTAGCCTGGCCGAGGTCGAGGCGATGCTCGATGCAGTCGTCGCCAACGAGGGCGAGCCGGACGTGGTGCAGCTTTCCGGCGGCGAGCCGACGCTGCATCCGGATTTCTTCGCCATTCTCGACGCCGCCAAGGCGCGGCCGATTCGCCACCTGATGATCAACACCAATGGCCTGCGCCTGGCGCGCGAGCCGGAGTTGGTGGCGCGGCTGGCCAGCTACAAGCCGGGCATCGAGATCTACCTGCAGTTCGATTCGCTGCGCGATGAGGTGCTGCAACAACTGCGCGGGGCCGATCTGGCCGAGATTCACGAGCGGGCGCTGGCTAATCTGGAGGCGCACGGCATTTCGACAACGCTGGTGATGACCGTCAAGCGTGGCGTCAACGACGACCAGATCGGCGAGGTGATCCAGCATGGCCTGAAATATCGCTGCGTGCGTGGCGTGACCCTGCAACCGGTGTCCGATGCCGGGCGCAACCTGGCCTTTGAGCCGCAGCGCCATCGCCTGACGGTGAGCGAGGTGCGCCGCCGTGTCGCCGAGCAGTCCGGGCTGTTCACGCTCGACGATATTGTGCCGGTGCCGTGCAACCCGGATACGCTGGCCATGGGCTACGCGCTCAAGCTGGGCGACGAGGCCATGCCGCTGACCCGCCACCTCGGCCCCGAGGCGCTGCTGGCCGGGCCGCGCAACACCATCGTCTTCGAGCGCGATCCGGCGATGAAGGAAGCCGTGTTCAAGCTCTTCTCGACCAACCATTCGCCCGAGTCGCAGGCCAATTGCCTGTCGGCGCTGCTCTGCTGCCTGCCCGCCATCTCGGCGCCGGAACTGGGCTATGAGAACGTCTTCCGCGTGCTCATCGTGCAGTTCATGGATGCGGCCAACCTCGACCTGCGGGCGCTGAAAAAATCCTGCGTGCACTTCGCCCAGCCGGACGGCCGGCTGATTCCCTTCGAGGCCTACAACCTGTTCTATCGCGGTGAGCGGGCGGAGAAAACGGCGAGCATCCAGCGCGAGATCGTGGAGTTCGCCGAGCGGCGCAAGTAAGCAGGCGTCTTGGTTTTTGCCCTTTTTGGCCGGTGCACCGCAGCAGACCGGTTTGAAACTTTTTACATTCTTGGCCAGGCTTGTTTGTCACGAAACACTGTTACGATAATCGGCCATCCTCGAGGGGTTATTCATGAGTGGCAGAACAGGAAAGCGGCACAAACACCTGCTGCGTGACACGGTGGTCGAAAGTGTCCGCATCACGCGCTACGCGATCCGTGGCGGCAAGCCCGATCCGGAAAAGCCGGTGCTGACCACCGGCCACAACGTGGCCTTCATCGAGGCCGGTCTGGCCAGCTGGCGCTTCGATATCGAGCGCGCCCGCCCGCTGCGCCCGGCGCCCGCCAAGCCGCCGCTCGTCTCGGTCGACGCCCGCTGGTACGACACGCAGGCGGCACTGACCGCCGGCATCAAGGTGGTCAGCGGCAGCGACGCCAATACCTTCGGGGCGATGGGCTGCCTGCTGGTGCCACCGGATTTTGCCATTCCGACAGTGATGGCAACGCCCGATAACGTGCAGCATTACGGTCTGCAACTGATCCCGAGCGGCAGCGATTTCACCATCGCCACCGAGCAGCATCCGATCGCACTGATGCAGTACGACTACACGCCGGACTACAAGAAAGACTTTCTGATGAAGAGGCACGGTGGCGGTGGCATCTTCGTCGAGACGCATGCCTTTCCGCATATCCACATCCCGACCTCGCCCGAGTGCGGCGGCTATATCGTGATTGGCAAGCAGGTGGCAGCCGAGCGTTTCGAATTTACGGCGTTTCAGATTCCCTATGGCTATGCGCTGTACACGCCGTCCAACACCATTCACGGCGACGGCACGCTGGTTGGCGAATATGCACTGACCGTAGCCGATTCGGCCTTTGTCGCGGCCGATACCGTGCTGATGTACAACCGGGAAAACCTCGACATGGCACGCGGTGTCGTGCCTGACTGGAAACTTTGACTCATTTCTCCGATCTGGGAGCGGAAATGGAAGAAATACAGACTTTCGCCGGCATCGATCAGCTGGAACGTAGCGACGACTGGGGTGTTTACAAGACCCTGCTCGAATCGACCAAGGCGATTCCCTGGAAGATCAACTGGCAGACCATGCAGTTCGATTACATCGGGCCGCAGATCGAGCCCTTGCTCGGCTGGACGCGGGAGAGCTGGTTGTCGGCCAATGACTGGATCGAGCGCATCCATATCGAAGACCGCGAGAAAACGGTCAATTTCTGCGTCAGCCAGTCGCAGGAAGGTATCGATCACGAGGCAGATTATCGGGCGCTGAAGGCCGATGGCAGCTATGTCTGGATTCGCGACGTGGTGCATGTGATCCGCGATGCCGAGGGCAAGACGACCGACCTGGTCGGCTTCATGTTCGACATCTCGGCGCGCAAGAAAATGGAAGAAGAGGTGATCGAGCTCAACCGCAAGCTCGAAGGCTGGTCGAATCAGGATGGCCTGACCGGCATCGCCAATCGCCGCCTGTTCGACCAGACGATGGCGGCGGAATGGGCGCGCGGAAAACGGAGCGGCGAGCCGTTGTCGCTGCTGCTGTTCGACGTCGATCACTTCAAGAGTTACAACGACCACTACGGCCATGTGAAGGGCGACGACTGCCTGATCCGTATCGCCCGCGAGATCAGCGCCCTGTCCTGGCGGTCGAGCGACCTGTTCGCCCGCTACGGTGGTGAGGAATTCGCCATCGTCCTGCCGGAGACGCCGGCTGACGCCGCGCTGCAGATTGCCGAGCAAGTTCGTCAGGCGGTCGCCGGGTTGAAAACTCCCCACGCCAAATCACCGTTGGGTTTCATCACCATCAGCGTCGGCATCTGCACGCTGGTGCCGGGCGGCGAAGATGATCATACGAGCATGATCGAGCGCGCCGACGACAAGCTCTACCGCGCCAAGGGCATCGGCCGGAACTGCGTCTGTTCGTAAGGCCAGCTGCGCCCCGCGGTTTTTGCCGCTTTTGGCCGGTGCACCGCAGCAGTGGCTACTGCTGCGGTTTTTCGCTCGGCTGAGGGGCGGGAGCGACGGCTTCGCCTGCCGGGCAGCGCGTCGGATTGCCTGGTTCGAGGGCCGGGACGAGGATAGGGCCCATCGACTTCAGGATCTGTACCGGTAGCGCCGAGGTGAAGCGGTAGCTGCCGGCTTCCGGGCCCATCACGTAGGCGGTCAGCGTGCCGAAGTGGCGTGGGCCGAGGTAGAACACGAAGGTGGCGGTGCGGTTCATCGCCACGCCGCGGCCAGCGCCCTTGCCGATGACGATGCGGTTGTCGCCGGTACCGGTCTTGCCGCCGAGGGCGACCGGTGTGCCGTCGGCCAGCTTGAAGGCACCGGACAGACGGCGGGCGGTGCCGCCTTCGACCACTTCCGACAGGGCATTGCGCAGCGCAGTGGCGACTTCCGGTGCCATGACCCGTTCGCCGGCACCGCTGGCCCCGGCAAAGTGCGTCTCGTAGGGTGTGCCGACGGCAAAGGCCAGGCGGTCGATGCGCCGGGTCGGCTGGCGGATGCCGTCGTTCTCGATGATGCCCATCAGTTCGGCCAGCGCAGCCGGACGGTCGCCGGAACTGCCCAGCGCGGTGGCGAGCGACGGCACGAGGTGGCCGAAGGGATAGCCCACGCGCGCCCAGCGTCGGTGAATGTCGAGGAAGGCCTCGACTTCCAGCATGGTGGCGATGCGCGAATCCTGCGCATCCTTGAAGCGGGTGTGGAAGAGCCAGCGATAGACGGCCTGGCGCTCCTGCGTGCTGGCCTGGACGAGTTCGCTCCAGGCCGCCGTCGGATGCGCGCTCAGGTAGCCGACGAGCCACAGTTCCAGCGGATGGACGCGGGCGAGGTAGCCGCGGTCCGGCAGGTCGTAGGCCTCCGGGCGGTAGCGCTGGAAGAGCGAGTTGATCTGTTCGCTGGAAAAATTCTTGGTTTCCAGGCGCTGACGGAGGAAGGTGGCCAGATCGGCCGGAGAGCCGTTCGGAGAGAAATAGCGGTAGGCGGCGGCCAGCCGGTCGGGCGTCTGACGCAGGCCGTCGAGGAAAATGTCCTGGATGTCGTCGGCTGCCTTGCCGCGATACTTGTTCCAGAAACGGCGCAGGAAGACTTGCCCTTCCTGGTCGGCGAAGCGGGCGAGGTATTCGGCGCGGCGCGGGTCGCCGGCCTTTTGCAGCAACTGCGCGCTGCTACCCGGCACCTGGTACATGGCGTAGCGCACCACGTCGCGCATCAGTCGCACGAAGGGCAGGTTGATCGAGCCTTGTAGCGCCTCGCGCACGGTCGGTACGCGGCCGTTGTCTTCCTTGCGGAAGTTGTTGAAGGTATGGACGCCGCCGCCGGTGAAGAATTCTTCCTCCGGGCTGGCCGAATAGCTGCGCGCCAGCGCCGCCTGCAACATGGCCGGCAGCGCCTTGTCCTTGGCCGACAGCAGGTAGTCGATGGCCCAGCGGCTGATGTGGTCGCGCGCTTCCACCGGTTGCTTGCGCAACTCGTCGGCCGGCGTCTCGGCGTAGCGCTGGTGCAGTTCGGCGACGATTTCCAGATAGGTGGTCAGCACGCGCAACTTGGCGGTGGAGCCGAGTTCGAGCTTGCTGCCTTCGTTGATGTCGAGCGGCTGGTCGGTGGTGTCGGTCTGCACGCGAACGCGGTTGCCGGCCGGCGTGCTCTCGACCAGGTTGAAGCTGTAGCGCACCGCGCCCAAGGTGGCCGGGTCGAGCATGCGTTCGCCGAGCAGGCCTTCGCGGCGGGCGTTGTTGGGTTCCGACAGGCTTTCCAGGAAGTCGGTGACCTTGGCCTGCAGGTTACGGTCGAGCGTCGTGGCGATTTCGCCATCGAGGCGGTCCAGTTCGTACAGCGAGGTGCCGAGCTGGCCGGCCAGCCGGTTGCGGATGGCCATGGCGCCCTTGCCGGCATCGGCCGGCTGCTGGGCGGGGTTGGTCGCCAGATTGCGGAATTCGAGCGGCACAGCCAGCGCTGCGTCGCGTAGCGCCGGCCCGATCAGGTTGTGCTGGGCGAGCAGGCGGATATGGCTGGCCGACAGCTGGCGCAGGTCGTCCCGGCCCTTGGCCGACAGATAGTAGCTCGGCCGGCGGTGGGCGATCATCAGGGCGACCACCTGCTGCAGGGCCTTGCCCTGTTCGGCGAGTTGCGGCCCGCTGGCTTCGGGGGCGGCCAGCAGTAGATTGACGCTGTCGAAATCGGCGGCGAACCACACCCACAGGCCGTCGCCCAGGCCATTGACCTCACCGAAGCCGGGCGCAGCCGAGAGCGGGACGGTGTTCAGGTAATCGAGCAGCAGGCGGCGCCTGGCCGGCAGTGTTTCTTCGCCGTCGCGGTAGGCGCGGACGCTGGCCGAGATCATCTGGCGCAGTTTTTCCTGGGCATCCGGCGTCACGCCGTTGGGCGAATGACGGTATTTCTCGATCTGCGTTGCCAGCGTGCTGCCGCCGGGCGCATCGAAATCCTCATCGACCAGCCGGCCGATACGACCGAGCACGGCACGGGCGAAACGTACCCACTCGACCGCCGGGTTCATTTTCGGCCGTGTTTCGTCGAGCAGGTCGCGGTTCTCGATGAAGGTCAGCGCATCGGCAACGCGCTTGGGCACGGCTTCGAAATTGGCGTAGGCGCGGTAGGGGTAGCGGAAGCGGTAGAGCGCCTCGCCGCGGCAATCGCCGACATTCAGGCCGGCCAGCGCTTTCTCGCGGTAGGGCGGGAAGTAGCCTTGCTCGACGTAATCGACCAGCGCCGGCGAGAAACTGGCCTGGCGGGTCAGGGTATAACCGGCCCCGCTCAGGCGGGCGGTGAGGTCGGGCAGGCGGCGGTAACCCATGCGTTCGTCGAACGGGCCATGCGTCGGGAAGCGGATGGACGGGCTCGCGCCGTCGACCATTTGGTAAGTCAGCGTCGCGGCAAACTGGCTGATTTCGCGCGCCTGCAGTTCGGACGTTTCGATTTCATCGGCGACCCAAAAGCCGGCACCGGCCAGGAGGGCAAGGAGCAGGCCGCCGGCGATCCAGCGTTTGCGGCGGTAAAACGGTGCGTTGGGGCGCATGAGACTCTGTTTGTTGTTGAAGCTTGTCCGTCAGTATATTGGGATAAACGGCGCGCAGCCATTGACGCTGCCATCAGGTTTGGCTGGTGGCAGGATTGTTGCGGCCGGTAAAATGCCGGTTTTGCCCGATTCCTGTCCGCGATGACTTCCTCTGCCCCCTTTCAGATTCCTGCCGACCAGTTTGCTCCGTTGGCCAATGCCGATACCCAGCGCCTGGCAGCGCGCATGGTGCAGGACGTGTTTGCCGGCGTTTTCCGGCAGGCGGTGATGGCCGATGCCGGCGACGACGAGAAGGTGCTGGCCGAGGTCGGCGAGCGTTGCTTCAACTGGTGCAAGGCGGCTGGCAGCGATGAAGGGCTGGCGCTGCGCCTGGCCTTGCTGATTTCCGGCCTCGACCAATGGGGTGTGGCCTACACCCAGGCGTTCAAGCTGGCCGCCATTCCGGCCCTGACCACCTTGCTCGGCAGCCTGCGCGGGCGGCTCGACGCCAGGGGCGACAGCCTGTTCCAGCAATATTTCCAGCAGTTGGCCGAGGTCGAATTCGATGCCGTCGATTTCAAGGTCGATTTGCGCCGCGCCATCCATGTGGCCTTGTGGCACGCCATGATCGCCTGCGAAACCCAGGCACAGGCCGAAGCTATCCTGCAGCCGCTGGGCAGCATGATGTTGGCCCTGGAGAAGCAGATGCCGGAACTGGGCTGGCGCATGCTGGCCGATGCCCTGGCCAGCATTCAGATCGCGCTGCTCTCCGATGAGTCGGCGGCTTCGGCGCTAGCCCAGGAAACGACACAGCAACTTTTCGCCTCGCTACGCCATGCGCTGCCGCAGGAGCGTTACCAAGCCATCCTGGCGCATTCCGGCCAGGTGGTGGTGGCCTGGCAACAGGCCCGCCGCGCCGCCGTCCAATAAACAAAACGCCCCGGAGGGCGGGCTGCCTTCCGGGGCGGAGTTCATTCAGATTGGCTTAGTGACGTGGGCCGTGGCCATGACCATGGTCGCGACCCGGCCCGCGATCGTAGTCATCATCGCGGCGACGGTCATCGCGGCGGTAATCGTCACGCCGGCGCTCGTCGCGGTAGTAATCGCGCCGGTCGTAGTCGTGGTGGTGACGTTCGGTGTAGCGCGGCACATATTCGCGCTGATACCAGCCATCCTGCACGAAATAGACGCGTTCGCCGCAGGCATGATAGGCGTGGCAATGATGTTTCCAGTGCTTGGCATGGCCGGGTGGCACGCGCAGATAAATCGGCGGGCGGGGAGCCGGCACGCGCTCGATCAGGATGGGGCGCGGGTAGAGGACCGGCGGTGCGGGAAAGCCGCCGATATCGAGGCGGCCGTAGAAGCCGGGCTGACCGATGCTGACCGAGACTTGCGCCTGGGCGGCGAAGGCTGCGGCGGCCAGTGCGGCGGCGAGCAAAAAGCGTTTCATGATTCTCTCCTGGGAATTGTTGTTTGTGTTCGTTTAACGCGCCATCAGGCCCCGCTGCCGACAAGCAAGTGTAACAAAGGGTAAGCACCGGTCATGGCTTGTCCCGAGATAGGCCTGCCGCTTGCCGGCCGGCAAGGTAAAATCGCGCCACTATGAATTGGCCCGCTCTCAAGGAAAAAATCGATCTCTACGAAAAGCTGATGCGGCTCGACAAGCCGATCGGCATCCTGCTGCTGCTCTGGCCGACGCTGTGGGCGTTGTGGTTGTCGGCGCTCGGGCGGCCGAGCTGGGTGATCGTCTGGATCTTCTGCCTCGGTACCGTGCTGATGCGTTCGGCCGGTTGTGTCATCAACGACTATGCCGACCGCGATTTCGACAAGCACGTCGAGCGCACCAAGGAACGCCCGCTGACGGCCGGGCGGGTGACGACCAAGGAGGCGCTGGCGCTGTTCGCCGTGCTTTGCCTCTGTTCCTTCGCGCTGGTGCTGGCGCTGGGCAACACGCTGGTCATCTGGCTTTCCGTGCCGGCGGTTTTCCTGGCCGCCAGTTATCCGTTTACCAAACGCTTCTTCGCCATTCCGCAAGCCTACCTCGGCATCGCTTTCGGCTTTGGCATCCCGATGGCCTATGCGGCGCATCTCGATTCGGTGCCGGGCGAGGCCTGGTGGTTGTTGCTGGCCAACGTCTTCTGGGCTGTGGCTTACGATACCGAGTACGCCATGGTGGACCGCGACGATGACCTGAAGATCGGCATCAAGACCTCGGCCATCACCTTCGGTCGTTTTGACGTGGCGGCGGTGATGGCTTGCTACGCAGCGACGCTGGCCATCATCGGCTGGATCGGCTGGACGCTGAACATGGGCCTCGCCTTCTTTGTCGGTCTGGCGGTTGCCGCCGGGATCATGGGCGTGCATTACACCTGGATACGCGGCCGCGAGCGCATGGCCTGCTTCAAGGCCTTCCTGCACAACAACTGGGTCGGCGCCGCCATCTTTGTCGGTATCGTTGTCGACTTTCTGATCGCCAATCGGGGGTTCTGATGCGCGCCTTGGTTTTTGCCCTTTTTGCCCTGTGCACCGCAGCAGTCGCCGAGGATGCACGCCAGCTGGCCCCTTTGCCGCCGCCGGCACAGGAAGCGCTGCGCGAGGAAATGCTCGGCAATATTGCCGCGCTCAATGAAATCCTGTCGCTGGTGGCCACTGACAAACTTAAGGAAGCCGGCGAGGTGGCTGAGGCCAAACTCGGCAAGTCGGCCATGGGCAAACACCGCGACAAACCCTTCGACGCTCGCCCCGGCCCACACATGCCGCCCGCCATGCACGGCATCGGCATGGATGGCCACCAGGCGGCGAGCGATTTCGCCGCTGCCGCCAAGGCCGGCGACCGCGCCAAGGCGATGACCCTGCTGCCCAACCTGACCGGCGCCTGCGTCGCCTGCCACTATTCCTACCGAATCCGATGAAATACCACGATCTGCGCGACTTCATGTCGCAACTGGAAAAGACCGGCGAGTTGAAACGTATTGCAGTGCCGGTCGATACCCATCTCGAAATGACCGAAATCGGCGACCGCGTGCTGCGCGCCGGCGGCCCCGCATTGTTGTTCGAGAACGCCAAAACCGGCGAGCGTCGGCACGATATGCCGGTGCTGACCAACCTGTTCGGCACGCCGAAGCGCGTGGCGCTGGGCATGGGCGAGGAGTCGGTGCAGGCGCTGCGCGAAGTCGGCAAGCTGCTCGCCTTTTTGAAGGAACCCGAGCCGCCCAAGGGCCTGAAGGACGCCTGGGAAAAGCTGCCGGTGCTGAAGCAGGTGCTCAACATGGCCCCGAAGAAGGTCTCCTCGGCGCCTTGCCAGGAGATCGTCTGGGAAGGCAAGGATGTCGATCTTGCCAAGCTGCCGATCCAGCACTGCTGGCCGGGCGACATCGCGCCGTTGATTACCTGGGGCCTGGTGGTGACGCGCGGGCCGCACAAGAATCGGCAGAATCTGGGCATCTACCGCCAGCAGGTCTTGGGGCCGAACAAGGTCATCATGCGCTGGCTGGCGCATCGCGGCGGCGCGCTCGATTTCCGCGAGCATCAACTGGCCAACCCCGGCCAGCCCTTCCCGGTGGCGGTGGTGCTTGGCTGTGACCCGGCGACCATCCTTGGCGCGGTGACGCCGGTGCCGGATTCGCTGTCCGAATACCAGTTCGCCGGCCTCTTGCGCGGCGGCAAGACCGAACTGACGCAATGCCTGGGTTCGACCCTGCAAGTGCCGGCCTCGGCCGAAATCGTGCTCGAAGGGGTGATTCACCCCGGCGAAATGGCGCTCGAAGGGCCGTACGGCGACCACACCGGCTACTACAACGAGCAGGCCGAATTCCCGGTGTTCACCATCGAGCGCATCACCATGCGCAAGAACCCGATCTACCACAGCACCTACACCGGCAAGCCGCCCGACGAGCCGGCGGTACTCGGCGTGGCGCTCAACGAAGTTTTCGTGCCGCTGCTGCAAAAGCAGTACCCGGAAATCGTCGATTTCTACCTGCCGCCCGAAGGCTGCTCGTACCGCATGGCCATCGTCAGCATCAAGAAGGCCTACCCCGGCCACGCCAAGCGCATCATGTTCGGCATCTGGTCCTTCCTGCGCCAGTTTATGTACACCAAGACCATCGTCGTGGTCGATGACGACATCGACATTCGCGACTGGAAGGAAGTGATCTGGGCGATGACCACGCGCTTCGACGCCGTGCGCGACACCACGCTGGTCGATAACACGCCGATCGATTACCTCGACTTCGCCAGCCCGGTCGCCGGCCTCGGCTCGAAAATGGGCATCGACGCCACCAACAAATGGCCGGGCGAGACCAACCGTGAATGGGGTACCCCCATCGTCATGGATGCCGGCGTGAAGCAACGTGTCGATGCCATCTGGCAGGAACTAGGTCTTTAGGACGAATTGACCCCCGCTTGGCCCGCTTGAGAGAATCCGCGCTCCCGTTGGTATCGAGATACGGAACACGGTGCGAATCCGTGGCGGGCCCGCCGCTGTAACCGGGGACGAAGACTGCACGGTCGTTAGACCAGCCACTTGGGCGCTTGAGGGCACAGGGAAGGCGCAGCGCTTCGGCTGATCCGGAAGCCAGAAGACGAATCGATATCCACCAGGAGTCCAGGCAAGGGCTCCGGCTGACTGCATGCAAGCGCGTGCTGTCAGCCGGAGCCCTTTTTGTTTTTTGTCTTCCCGAGGAGTGGAACATGACCCCCAAGCTTCAACCGAATCCCCAAACCCCGACCGCAACCGCGTCCACGGTGCAGCCGGCGGCCCCGATCATCGCTGTGCGCAAGAGCTGCAACCCGGACGGTATCGGCCTGTCGCACTACGTGCTGATGGACCGGAAGGCGGCCAAATGAGCCAGGTCATTGTCGAGCGTGCCGCCAGCGGCACGCTTTTCCAAGCAGTCGATATCGGCCATCCGGTCTATGCCGCGCTAACCGATCCGCAGACTGCTTTCTGGGCGCTGGTGGACAAGACCCGCGTCGAAGAAGCCGGCCGCGATCCCGAGTTGCTCGCGAGCTACGGCGCCAAGGCCGGGCAGTTCGCCGACGAGCTGCACGCCCTGCGTTTCGGCCTCAAGCCTTCCGGTGTCTATCTCAACCCGACCGAGCGCTGCAATCTCAACTGCACCTACTGTTACCTGCCCGACCAGCAGCGCAGCGGTGGTTCGCACATGTCGGCTGAGACGCTGCTTGCCTCGCTGGCCAGCTTGCGCGACTACTTCCACTCGGTGATGCCGGAAGGACGCAAGCCGCGCGCCATCTTCCACGGTGCCGAGCCTTTGATGAACGCGCCGGTGGTGTTCGAGGCGATCGATGCCTTCGCCGACGATTTCGTCTTCGGCCTGCAGACTAACGGCACCCTGCTTGACGATGCCGCGCTCGATTTCCTGACTGCGCGCAACGTCAGCATCGGCCTGTCGCTCGACGGCCCGGTGGCGGAAATCACCGATGCCACCCGGCGGACCTGGGGCGGCAAGAGCGTGCATGGCAAGGTGCTGCGGGCGATGGAAAGGCTGCGCGGCTACGGCTCGTGGAGCGTGATCACTACCTGCACGACCGAGAACCTGCCCTACCTGACGCGCATGGTCGAGCTGTTCCATGCCGCCGAAGTGCCGACCTGCATGCTCAATACCCTGCGCTGCACCTTGCCCGGCGCGCGCGGCGTCAAGCCGGCCGATGGCGCCATGGCCGAGGCTTTCTTCGCTGCGCTGGACCGCACCCACGAGTTGTACCAGGAAACAGGACGCAAGCTGATGGTGGCCAATTTCGCCAATATCCTGATCGGTATCCTGGCCCCGACGGCGCGCCGGCTGATGTGCGACATTTCGCCCTGCGGCGGTGGGCGTGCCTTCTTCGCGCTGGCCGCCGACGGCAGCCTCTATCCGTGCAGCGAGTTCATCGGCCTGCCGCGCTTCAACGGCGGCAAGCTGCTGGAGGAGGGCATCGAGGCGGCGCTGGTTTCGTCGGCCTTCAGGCCGGTGATCGAGCGCGATGTCGACCACTTCAGCCCGTGCGGCGACTGCGCCATCCGCCATTTCTGCGGCTCGCCGTGCCCGGCCGAGGCCTTCGAGATGAATGGCGGTATGGACAAGATCGGCGCCTTCTGCGAGTTCTATAAGGAACAGGTCAATTACGCCCTGCGCCTGATCGCCGATGGCAAGGTCGACGACTATCTGTGGGACGGCTGGGACGAAGGCACCGAAACCGTCTTCGCGCTGGCCTGAGGCCGGTCGACCTGGGTTGAACAATGAGGGAACGCTCCGTACCATGGCGCGTTCCTTCATTGTCCGAGGCGACGCCTTGTCTTCAGCCGATTCCCTGGTCGTTTGCGCCACCGATTTCACCCAGCCGCAGCATGCGGCGGCCTGGCTGGCGCTGCTCGACCACTATGCGCACGACCCGATGGGTGGCGGCACGGGCCTGTCGGATTACGCCAAGGCCAATCTCGTGCGCGAACTGGCCGATCTGCCCACCTTCCACGGTGCACTGGCCTTTTCGGGCAAAAACGCGGTCGGCCTGATCAACTGTTTTGCCGGTTTCTCCACCTTTGCCGCGAAACCTTTGCTGAATATCCACGACATCGTGACGCACGCCGAGGTGCGCGGCCAGGGCATCGGCCAGGCCTTGCTCGGCTGGGCCGAACAGCGGGCGCGCGAGCTGGGCTGCTGCAAGCTGACGCTGGAAGTGTTGTCGAACAACACGCGGGCGCTGGCCTCCTACGAGCACGCCGGCTTCGCGCCTTACGTGCTCGACCCAGCGGCCGGGCAGGCGCTGTTTTTGCAGAAATATCTGGCGGAGGACGTCAAATGAACCCGCCTGTGGCCCAGCCCGATCTCGGCGGCGTTCGGCCGTCGCTGGTGCAACTGACGCACCTGATCTACTTCCTGCACGCCTGTGCCGTGTTCGTTGGCGTGACCTCGGCGGTGGCGACCGTGGCTGGCGGTTTCGTCTTCGGTATGCCTTCGCTGATCGCCGTTCTGCTCAATTACCTGAAGCGGGGCGACGTGGCCGGCACCTGGCTGGAGAGCCATTTCCGCTGGCAGATCCGGACCTTCTGGTTTACTTTCCTGTGGCTGATCATTTCAGGGGGCATGATGATCACCGTTATCGGCATCCCGCTGGCCGCCTGGGTGATGATTCCCGTGCTCGGGCTGTGGGTCGGCTATCGCGTTGTACGCGGTTGGGTTGCCTTGGCGGGAGTGCGCCCCATCGGCTAGGTACCCATGTAGCGGCCAGCTTTGTGGTTGACCGCGATCACCAGGTTCAATGCCATTGCGCCAACGATGGATAGGCCCACGCTGAGCGGGTCGCGTATGAAGATCGCCGTCGCCAGGATCAGAAAGTCTGCTGCCATTTGCAGTTTGCCGGCGCGCCAGCCACGCGTGTTCTGCAAATGAATGACCAGAATACCCAGGCCACCCAGGCTGGATTTGTGGCGGATCAGGATAAGCAGGCTGATGCCGGCGAGAAAGCCAGCCATCACGGCCGCGAATAGCCGGTCGAGATGTTGCAGCGAAATCAGCCGAGGGAGTAATTCCGAATAAAGTGAAAGCAGGCTGACCGCAATGAAGGTCTTGATTGTGAAGGCTTTGCCCATGGCCTTCAGACCGAGGGTGTAGAACGGGAGATTGATAATGAACAGAACGGCGCCTATCGGCCAGCCGCTGGCATAGTGGATGAGAAAGGCGATACCGACCGTGCCTCCCGTCAGCAGACCGGCCTCGCGGAAGAGCATGATGGCAAAGGCACAAAACAAGGGAGCCACAAGTAGGGCCTGGATATCCTCGAACAGGCTATGGTGGTGCTGACTAGACATCGCTTAGCCCAATAAATTGCCGAGGAGCGCAACCGCGACGGTTAGCCCACCCAGGCAAAGATTGACCAATACCCATTGCCGGATTCGATTCATTGCGGCGCCTCCGCTTGGCCAGTCGGCGTTGGCAACGGCCTGCCGCAGGCGGGGGTAATGCTTGAGGCGGATAAGCAGGAAGATGGCGGTCATCAGCAGTCCGCCGACCGCCATCAGGGACCAGTGCCACGGCGCTCCATTTGTGGCCGCCGCATGTAGCAAAGCGAAGCCGCTGAGCAGGATGACGGCTACGGCAATCGATACGGCTGTGAAGAAGCGCCCGAGCACACCCGCCAACAGGGGCAGGCGCTGTGGCGGTTGAAGTTGTGCAGCGGCTACCGGACGCAGGCAGAAATGGGCAAAGAACATGCCGCCGACCCAGATGACGACGCCGGCAAGATGGAGAAAAAGAAGGGCGGAGTGCATGTTTTTTTATGGCTCGTTGGGGTGGAACAATTTTGCCTGAGAAATGTTGTTTTGCCCGATTGGATGGAGCGGAATGTCAAACCGTCGCTCAGTCAAACTGGCCAAACCTTGCACCGGTTCTAGGGGTAGTAGCGGCGCAGTACGGCGAGCGAGCGGCTGTAGCTGTGTTGAATCTGCCCTTCGTCGTAACGATGTTCGGTGCCGACCGGGCAGGCCTGGCGGGCCAGGCAGCCATAGGCACAGGCTGAAGCATGGCTGAGCCGGTAGCGGCTGCAGATTTCAAGATTGAATTGGCCGCCAGCCAGCGCGCCGGCCGGGCAGGCGGCGATGCAAGGCGGGTTTGGGCAACTCGAACAGGGACTGCTGCGGTGCACTGCCTCGGAAGGGCAAAAATCGGTATTGGCGACAACGACGGCGCGATAGGCATACCAGCTGCCCCATTCCGTATCGACCCCGACCATGAAGGGCGAAGGCGAATGCCAGCCGGCCAGTTGGCCGAGGGCCTGCAGGCCGATGGGGGCGTCGCCGGGGTAGAGGATGCGGTAACGCTGGTTCGGAGCATGGGCAGCGAACCAGCGCTGCAAGGTGGCGACCGTGTAGTCGTCGATCGGATCGGGGCCGGGCAGTTGGGCGGCCTGCACGCACTCCCACAGGCGGCGGCCGCCGTGGCCGATCAGGATCAATTGCCGTTCGCCGGGCTCCAGCTCAAGGCGGCTGACGATGTCGTCCGGCAGATCAGCGAGGTCGAAGACGTGCTGGCGGTTCAGGCCGGCCGCATTGAGTTCGGCGGTCGGCAGCGGTGGGCGCTCACTCATTGGCCAGCGGGGGCGCTTTTTCGCCGACACGGCGTTGGGCGACCCAGACGAGCAGGGCGTCGATGGCCGCGCTGCCGAGTGCTGAACGCGGATGATTGATCAGAAAGACGACGGCATAGCGCCGGCCCTGGGCATCGAGTGCGTAGCCAGCTGCGGTTTTCACGCCGTCCAGTGTGCCGGTCTTGATGTGGGCGCGGCCGGTGGCCGACGAGCCGTTCAGGCGCTTCTTCATCGTGCCGTCGATGCCGACGATGGGCATGCTGGAAACGAATTCCGGCATCACCGGGTTGAGCCAGGCGTCCAGCAGCAACTGGTTCAGGCTGCCGGCGCTGATCCGTTCGCTGCGTGACAGGCCGGAGCCGTTGTCGAGCACCAGTTCGGGGAAGCGCAGGCCGCGTCCGGCCAGCCAGTCGCTCACGCGCTGGCGGGCGCGCTCGGCGGTGGCGGGAGCAGAGTCATTTCCCAGTGTCAGGAAAACCTGGCGAGCCATGACGTTGTTCGAGAACTTGTTGATGTCGCGCACGATGTCGGCCAGCGGCGCCGAGTCGGTTTGCGTCAGCAGCATGGCGCCGGCCGGCACGTTGCCGCCGCGCACCTGGCCGGCCAGCGTGCCGCCCAGTTCCTTCCACAAGACGCGGATCAGACCGCCGGCCTGACCGTCAGCCGGCAAGGGGGCGAGGTTGAGTGTGCGTTCGCCGCACAGCGGCGAGTAGGTGCCGGTGAATTCCAGGCGCTGGCCGCCGGCTTCCGGAATCAGCCGGGTTTCGATGCGATCCTTCCAGTCGCTGCTGCACTGGCCGTCGCCCGGGCGCAGGCGATTGTCGACGCGCAGGCCATCGCTTGGCGTTTCCATCAACACTTTCGGTTGGCCGTTACCAGGTTGCAGGCTGAAACGCAGCGCCTGGAAATTGATCAGCAGGCCGTTCGGGCCGACGTTGTACGGGCGCATCGGCTTGTCGTCGAAAGCGCCGGGGTCGATGGCCGGGACGTTGAAAGCGCTGCGGTCGAGCACGATGTCGCCGGCGATGTGCTGTACGCCGCGCGTGCGCGCCTGGCGCAGCAGGGCCCACAGGTGTTCGATGGCGAAGCGCGGGTCGCCGCTGCCCTTCAGGTACAAATTTCCGCTTAACACGCCGTCCATTGAAGCGGCATCGGTCCACGCCGTGGTTTTCCAGGTATAGGCCGGGCCCAGCAGGTCGAGTGCGGCGTAGGTGGTGACCAGCTTCATGACCGAGGCCGGATTCATCGCCTGGGTAGCGCGGTGGGCGACCAGTGGTGCGGCGGCGTCGACCGGCTGGACGACGACGGCAACGTTGGCGGCGGGAATCTGCGCCGCTTTCAGCGCTTTGAGCACCTCGGGCGGCAGGCCGTCGGCCAGCGCGCTGCGGGCAAGGAGGAAAAGGGCGAGGGCGGCGAGTCGTTTGGTCAGCATCGGCAAATGAAAAGGGAGGCCTTGGCCTCCCATTCTAAATGCGCACCAGTGAGGCTCAGTTCGAAATCTTGAAGCGACCGACGATGCGGTTCAGATAGCCGGCCGATTTGACCAGAGAGCCAACCGCGCTCTGAGCCTGGCTGGCAGCTTCCATGTTGTTGTCGACCAGCTCGGCGACGCGCTCCATATTGTGTGCCACCGTTTCGCTGGCCACCGCCTGCTCGTTGGCGGCGCTGGCAATATCGCGCGACATGCCGGTGACGTTCTGGCTGCTTTCGGTAATTCGATCGAGACCGGCCCCGCTTTCGCGAATCAGGGTGATGCCTTCCTCGACTTCCTTGACGGCGGCTGCCATGGAGTTGACGGCACAGTCTGTGACCTGGCGAATCTCGGCGACGTTGTTGCTGATGTCCGAGGTCGAGGTGGCGGTGCGTTCGGCCAGCTTGCGCACCTCGTCGGCGACCACCGCAAAGCCGCGCCCGGCCTCGCCGGCACGTGCCGCTTCGATGGCCGCATTGAGGGCGAGCAGGTTGGTCTGGTCGGCGATCTCGCGGATGACCTTGGTGATGTCACCGATCTTGGCGATGGCCTGGTTCAGTTCCTGAATGGTCGCGCTCGAATTCTGCACAGCCTCGACGACGCGGCCGGTGGCGGCCATGCTCTGGTTCATGCTGTTTTGCGCCGAGGAAACCTGTTGTTGTGCTTCGGTTGCCGCTTCTGCCGCGTGATTGGCTGACTCGGCAACGCCACGCACCGACTGGCTGAATTCCTCGGTTGCTGCGGCAACGCTGGCCGCCCGTTCGCGCTGCTGTTCGGATTGGTCGACCACGTTGGCGGTTTGCGACTCGACCCGGTGTGCTTCTTCCTCGATCGATTTGCTGGCGGCGCGGATTTCGTCGAGCATGACCTTCAGCGTGACCTGCATGCAGGCGAGTTCGGTCAGCGCCTTACCGGCTTCGTCGCGTTGCGTGATGTCGATCTCGTCGGCCAGATTGCCTTGGCCCATCTTGCTGAAATGATGAACGATGCGCCGCATCTTGCCGCTCAGCGAGCGGAGCAGCAGCCAGCCACCGAGGGCGACGATCAGCGCGCCGACGATACAGGCCGCGATGTTGATGGCAACGATACGGTCGGAACGTTCCTGTGCGGTGACGAAGGCTTGCCGTCCGCGCTCGGACATCTGCTTTTCCAGGGCTTCGGCATGGCCGATAGCATCCTTGTAGAGCGGATTGACCTTGGTCAGCAACAGTTGCTGGGCTTTTTCGTAATCGCCCTTTTGCAAGGCTTCGATGGCTGGCGTGGTGCCCTCGCTACGCAGACGGTCGCGCGCGGCGAAGAAATCCTGTGCCGCGGCCAGCTTTTCTGTGCCGGCGCTACCTTCGTCGTATTTCTTGATCAGTTCGTTGTTGAGCTGCCGGTTCTTTTCGATGGCATCGAGGTGCATCTGTAACGGATGGTCATGCAGTTTGCTCAGCGGGCTGGCCGGGTTGTGCTGCAAGGCGAGCATCAGTTGCGCCCGATTGTCGGCCATGCGCTCGATCATCTTGCCGACGGCGAGCGAGGGGGCCATGTGTTTCTCGTAAGCGTCGGCCAGTGCCTTGTCGGATTGCTTGAGCGCCTGCGAACTGAGCAGGGCGACGCTGCCGAGAATGATCAGTGTGGTCGCCAGCAATGCGCCGAGACGGGCCTTCATGCTGATCCGCTTGTTCAACGAAGGTGTGGTGTCCAGCTTGGCGCCGCTGGCATTCAATTGTTTATACAGAGCCTCGGCCTGAGCAACGGCCTGGCGCGATGGTTCGGAGCGTACCGACATGTAGCCGACCGTCTGGTCATCCTTGCGGATCGGCACGACGAAGGCGTCCACCCAATAGTAATCGCCGTTCTTGCAGCGGTTCTTGACCAGGCCCTTCCATGGGTAACCGGCTTTCACCGTGCGCCAGAGATCTTCAAAAGCCTGCGGTGGCATCTCGGGATGGCGGACGATGTTGTGATTCTGCCCTTTCAACTCTTCCCAAGTGAAGCCCGATAGCTTGATGAAGACATCGTTGGCGTAAATGATCGCGCCCTTGAGATCGGTCTTCGAAACCAGGTATTCGCCTTTGGGGTAAGGCTGTTCGACGTTGGTGATGGGCAGGTTTTTCTTCATCTCATTGAGCCGATGGTGGTGGTTTGTGTTTGGTAAAACGTTTGCATAAATGCAAATCTATATCGTTAGTCATACTAACATCGGCACCATCGTCGAATTGCGAAGGAATGTAAAGCACGGCCTGGTGCCCAAAACGTCCGCTGGACGGGGGCTTAATCCTTGTCGTCGCGGTCGGATGAGTGGTCTGTTCGTTGGCGCCAATAGCGCTCAAGCAAAGAAATTTCACCCGGTCGACTTGAAATAGCCGGGGGGCGCCCCTATTATTAGCACTCACCGGGAGCGAGTGCTAACAGTTTGCCCCTTCCGGGCCCGTGCCTTCGGGCCGGCCAATTTCCAATTTTGTTGTAAACACTTGATTAGGAGTCATCCTCATGAACATCCGTCCTTTGCACGACCGTGTGATCGTCAAGCGCGTCGAAGCCGAGCGCACCACCGCTTCCGGCATCGTCATCCCCGATTCCGCCGGCGAGAAGCCGGATCAGGGCGAAGTCCTGGCTGTTGGCCCGGGCAAGCGTGACGACAACGGCAAGCACATCGCTCTCGACGTCAAGGTCGGCGATCGTGTGCTGTTCGGCAAGTACGCCGGTCAAGCCGTCAAGGTCGATGGCCAGGAAGTTCTGGTCATGCGTGAAGAAGACATCATGGGTGTCCTGCAGAAGTAATTCTGTAGCCGACCTTCTCAACAGATAAATATCAGGAGCTATTAAATGGCAGCCAAAGAAGTCAAATTCGGTG
Source organism: Azonexus sp. (assembly GCA_041904995.1). Classification (GTDB taxonomy): domain Bacteria; phylum Pseudomonadota; class Gammaproteobacteria; order Burkholderiales; family Rhodocyclaceae; genus Azonexus. The sequence goes on along the minus strand of JAYRMB010000008.1, from coordinate 43,346 downwards.
ATTCCGCCCGCGCCCGCATGGTCGAAGGCATCAACATCCTGGCCGACGCAGTCAAGGTCACCCTCGGTCCCAAGGGCCGCAACGTCGTGCTCGAGCGTTCCTTCGGCGGCCCGACCGTCACCAAGGACGGCGTTTCCGTCGCCAAGGAAATCGAACTGAAGGACAAGTTCGCCAACATGGGCGCCCAGATGGTCAAGGAAGTCGCTTCCAAGACCTCCGACATCGCCGGTGACGGCACCACCACCGCCACCGTGCTGGCCCAGGCCATCGTTCGCGAAGGCATGAAGTACGTGGCCGCCGGCATGAACCCGATGGATCTGAAGCGCGGCATCGACAAGGCCGTCGCCGTCACCATCGAAGAGCTGAAGTCCATCTCCAAGCCGTGCACCACCACCAAGGAAATCGCCCAGGTCGGTTCGATCTCCGCCAACTCCGATTCCTCGATCGGCGACATCATCGCCGAAGCCATGGAAAAGGTCGGCAAGGAAGGCGTCATCACCGTTGAAGACGGCAAGTCCCTGGCCAACGAACTCGACGTCGTCGAAGGCATGCAGTTCGACCGCGGCTACCTGTCCCCGTACTTCATCAACAACCCGGACAAGCAGATCGCCCTGCTCGACAACCCGTTCGTCCTGCTGTTCGACAAGAAGATCTCCAACATCCGTGACCTGCTGCCGGTTCTGGAACAAGTCGCCAAGGCTTCCCGTCCGCTGCTGATCATCGCCGAAGACGTCGATGGCGAAGCGCTGGCCACCCTGGTTGTTAACAACATCCGTGGCATCCTGAAGACCGTCGCCGTCAAGGCTCCGGGCTTCGGCGACCGTCGCAAGGCCATGCTGGAAGACATCGCCATCCTGACCGGCGGTACCGTCATCTCCGAAGAGACCGGTCTGTCCCTGGAAAAGGCCACCCTGAAGGATCTGGGTCAAGCCAAGCGCGTTGAAATCGCCAAGGAAAACACCACCATCATCGACGGTGCCGGTGATGCCGCTTCGATCGAAGCCCGCGTCAAGCAGATCCGCATTCAGATCGAGGAAGCTACCTCCGATTACGACCGCGAAAAGCTGCAGGAGCGTGTTGCCAAGCTGGCTGGCGGCGTTGCCGTCATCAAGGTTGGTGCTGCCACCGAAGTCGAAATGAAGGAAAAGAAGGCCCGCGTCGAAGACGCTCTGCACGCCACCCGTGCTGCCGTTGAAGAAGGCATCGTCGCCGGCGGCGGCGTCGCCCTGCTGCGCGCTCGTGCCAACATCGCCAAGCTGAAGGGCGACAACCATGACCAGGATGCCGGCATCAAGCTGATCCTCAAGGCCATGGAAGCTCCGCTGCGCGAAATCGTCGGCAATGCCGGCGACGAGCCGTCCGTCGTGGTCGACAAGGTCGTTCGCGGCAAGGGTAACTACGGTTACAACGCGGCTACCGGCGAATACGGCGACATGGTCGAAATGGGTGTTCTGGACCCGACCAAGGTGACCCGTACCGCCCTGCAGAACGCAGCTTCCGTTGCCGGCCTGATGCTGACGACCGAATGCATGGTTGCCGAGCTGGCCGAAGACAAGCCGGCCATGCCCCCGATGGGTGGCATGGGCGACATGGGCGGCATGGGCATGGGTATGTAATCCCCGCCCGAGCCTCTCAGCTCAACGAAGCCCCGCCTTGTGCGGGGCTTTTTCTTTGCTGCGGTGCACGCGGCAAAAAGGCGGTTTTTCAAATATGACGGAAACACGCCATTCACTTTTGTGAAATGGATTTCACACTGTAAGTTAGGTGTAAGTCCCGGTCCCTACATTAAGCTCCGCAGCAATGCCTCTATAACCAAAAGTCTGAGGAGCAAATCGATGCATAACGACACTTACGAGAAAATTCGGGCCAACCCGAAATACCAGCAACTGGTAAGCACTCGTAATAGCTACGGCTGGGTCATGACGATCCTGATGCTGATTGTCTATTACGGCTTCATCGCCCTGGTTGCCTTCAACAAGGCCTTCCTGGCTGCCCCCCTGGGCGCGACCGGCGTCACCACCGTGGGTATTCCCATCGGCGTTGGCGTGATCCTGTTCACGATCATCATCACCGGTATCTACGTCCGTCGCGCGAACACCGAGTTCGACGCGCTCAAGGAAGAAATCATTCAGGAGGCCAAGTAATGCCGAATATCCTTAAGCAACTGGCAGGCGGTATCGCCCTGCTGGCCGCCGTCGGCGCCGCGTATGCTGCGGGTGCTGACCTCGGTCAGGCCGAAAAGCAGGCGACCAACTGGACGGCGATCATCATGTTCGGCATCTTCGTTGCCGCCACGCTGTACATCACCAAGTGGGCAGCGGCCAAGACCAAGTCGGCTGCCGACTTCTACACCGCCGGCGGTGGCATCACCGGCTTCCAGAACGGTCTGGCCATCGCGGGTGACTACATGTCGGCCGCTTCCTTCCTCGGTATTTCTGCCGCGGTTATGGCCAACGGCTACGACGGCCTGATCTACTCGATCGGCTTCCTCGTCGGTTGGCCGGTCATCACCTTCCTGATGGCGGAACGCCTGCGTAACCTCGGCAAGTTCACCTTCGCCGACGTCGCTGCCTACCGCTTCAAGCAGACCCCGATTCGCGCCTTTGCCGCCACCGGCACGCTGGTCGTCGTTGCCTTCTATCTGATCGCTCAGATGGTCGGTGCGGGTCAGCTGATCAAGCTGCTCTTCGGTCTGGAATACTGGATGGCCGTGGTCATCGTCGGCGTGCTGATGATGGTTTACGTGCTGTTCGGTGGTATGACTGCTACCACCTGGGTGCAGATCATCAAGGCCATCCTGCTGCTGTGCGGTGCCTCCTTCATGGCCTTCATGGTGCTCGCCAAGTTCGGCTTCAGCCCGGAAGCGATGTTCGCCAAGGCTGTTGAAATCAAGACCATGCTGGCTTCCAAGGAATTGGTCGCTGCTGCCGTCAAGGCCGGTGCTGATCCCGCTACCGTCGATGTTTCGGCTGCCGCTGCCGCCAAGGGCCTGTCCATCATGGGCCCGGGTAACTTCGTGAAGGATCCGATCTCCGCCATCTCCTTCGGTATGGCCCTGATGTTCGGTACCGCCGGTCTGCCGCACATCCTGATGCGCTTCTTCACCGTGCCGTCCGCCAAGGAAGCCCGCAAGTCGGTGTTCTGGGCAACCACCTGGATCGGTTACTTCTACATCCTGACCTTCATCATCGGCTTCGGCGCCATCACCTTCGTGCTGACCGACCCGACCTTCCTGGACGCCAAGGGCGCTCTGAAGGGCGGCGGCAACATGGCGGCTATCCACCTGGCTAACGCTGTTGGCGGCAACGTCTTCCTCGGCTTCATCTCCGCGGTTGCCTTTGCCACCATCCTGGCTGTGGTTGCTGGTCTGACCCTCTCCGGTGCTTCTGCTGTCTCGCACGACTTGTACGCGACCGTGTTCAAGGAAGGCAAGGCCGATTCCGCTGCCGAACTGCGTGTTTCCCGTATCACCACCCTGGTGCTCGGTGTGATCGCCGTGGTCCTCGGTATCGCCTTCGAAAAGCAGAACATCGCCTTCATGGTGTCCCTGGCCTTCGCCATCGCCGCTTCGGCCAACTTCCCGGTTCTGTTCATGTCCGTTCTGTGGAAGAACTGCACCACGAAGGGCGCCGTGATCGGTGGCTTCCTGGGTCTGATCGCCTCGGTTGGCCTGACTGTCGTTTCCCCGTCCATCTGGGAAGCCGTCATGGGCAATCCGAAGGGTTCTGCCTGGTTCCCCTACACCTCGCCGGCTCTGTTCTCTATGACCATCGGCTTCGTCGGTATCTGGTTGTTCTCCATCCTGGACAACAGCGAACAGGCTGCCAAGGAGCGTGCTCTGTACGCCGACCAGGAAACCCGTTCCGAAACCGGTGTCGGTGCAGCTTCTGCCAGCGCCCACTAATCAGTTCGACAAGGCCAAGTGCCAAAAGCCCGGGTCGCTCCCGGGCTTTTTTTCGTCTACGGTTTTTGCCCAAAAAAGCAGTGCACCGCAGCAGTCGGGTGAACTGAAAGTGACGGACGTGTTTGTGCGCTGCGGCAAACGCAGGGCGGATAATTTGCTAGACTTGCGTAAGGAAAAAAGACGGTAGGGGGCTGCCTAGTGCAGGTTCAGGCCACCCCCTGAGTCGCAGCGTGAGCCGCAGACTCCAAAGACCATAAAAGGAGAACAGCCCGTTCAGAATAATGCGGCTGGCTTACAAAAATCTTACGCCGGGTAAGGAATAATTACCGAATGCGCATTCTTATCGCAGAAGACGATGCCATGATCGCGGACGGCTTGTCCCGTTCGCTGAAGCAAGGGGGCTACGCCGTCGATTGGGCGCCCAATGGTCTGGAGGCCGATACCGCCTTGATGACCGTCTCTTACGATCTCTTGATCCTCGATCTCGGCTTGCCCAAGATGCCGGGGCTGGAAGTGCTGAAACGACTGCGCGCGCGCAATTCGCAATTGCCGGTGTTGATCCTGACAGCGCTCGACGGTACCGGCGACCGCGTCAAGGGGCTCGATCTCGGGGCGGACGACTACATGGTCAAGCCCTTCGAGCTGGCCGAACTCGAAGCGCGCGTGCGCGCTCTGACCCGTCGCTCGGCCGGAACGTCGCCGACCATCCAGTGCGGTGCTCTGTCTTACGATCAGGTGGGCCGGGTCGCCCAATTGCAGGGGCAGGCGCTCGATCTGTCGGCGCGTGAAATCGGCTTGCTGGAAGTCCTGCTGTCGCGCATGGGGCGTCTGGTCAGCAAGGATCAGTTGGTCGATCATCTGTGCGGCTGGGGCGAGGAAGTCAGCCATAACGCCATCGAGGTCTATGTGCATCGTCTGCGCAAGAAGCTGGAGCCGGGCGGCGTGAAGATCGCCACCGTGCGCGGTCTGGGATATTGCCTTGAGCGCCCGCAAGGCGACTAATCCCGGCACAGCGACATCCGAGACCGAGCGCTCGCTTTTCGGCGAGATTCTCGACTGGATGCTGGCGCCGTTGTTGTTTGTCTGGCCGCTTTCCATCGCTTTCACGCACTACTTTGCCAATAACGTCGCCAACTTTCCTTACGACCAGGCCTTGCGCGAGCACGTTGCGGCCATCGCGCGCCAGGTAAAGCTGGTCAATGGCCGGCCGGTGCTCAGCCTGCCCGCCTCGGCGCGTGCCCTGCTGCGGGCCGATGAAACGGATAGCGTTTATTTCCACGTCGTGATGCCGAGCGGCAAGTTGCTGGCCGGCGACAAGGATCTGCCGATGCCGGGGGGCGCGCCGCAGGCTGAAGAAGTGCCGAGCGAAATCTACATGCGCGACGCCGACTTCAACGGCCAGGATCTGCGTATCGCCTACATGTATCTGGCCGAGGCTGATATGCCGCGCACGAGCTGGGTCTTGATCGAGGTCGGCGAAACCACCGAAAAGCGCACGCAACTGGCCAACAAGATCGTGGCTAGTGTGATCCTGCCGCAGTTCATCATCATTCCGCTTGCGGTCATGCTGGTGTGGTTCGGCCTGTCGCGCGGCCTGCGTCCGCTGACCAGGCTGCGGACGACCATCGAAGCGCGCGACCCCGGCGATCTGTCGCCAATCGCCACCCGACGCGTACCGGAAGAACTGGAGCCCCTGGTCGAAGCGTTCAATGCCATGCTAGAGCGCATGAAGCGCAGCGTCGAGGCGCAGCAACGCTTTGTCGCCGATGCGGCACATCAGATGCGCACACCGCTCACCGGCCTGAAAACCCAGGCCCAGTTCGCCATTCGCGAAAAAGATCCGGAGGCACTGCGGCATGCCCTGCGTCAGATTGCTTCGGGTGTCGACCGGGCAGGGCGCCTGGTCAATCAGTTGCTGACCCTGGCACGTACCGAAGGTGGCGAACTCGCCCAGCAGCAACACCAGCCGCTCGACCTGGCCCAGCTGATTCGCGAGGTGGTCGAGGACTGGGTGATGATTGCCATCGACAAGGGAATCGACCTTGGCTACGAGGCCGAAGGCCAGGCAATGATCAATGGCAATGCCTTCCTGCTACGCGAGCTGGCAAAAAACCTGATCGACAATGCCATCCGCTATACCCCGGCACCTGGTCATGTCACCTGTCGTCTGCTGGTGAATTCAGCATTCGTGCTACTCGAAATCGAAGACGATGGGGTGGGTATCAGCGAAGAGCAATCGGAGCTGGTTTTCGAGCGCTTCTATCGGGTCGACGATGCTGCCACTGAAGGCAGTGGATTAGGTTTGGCCATCGTTCAGGAAATCGCCACTCAGCACAACGCACATGCCAGCTTGCGCCCGAATCCGAAAGGAAAAGGAGCGCTTGCCCGCGTTCTCTTCCCTGCCTGGCGCCCTCCCGATGAGGCACCGCCGCCGCCCGACGACTATTCCGAGCTCTACCGTCAAACTCCTCCCATCGGAAGTTGATGAGCAAAGGGATCTCTCGAAAAATCGCTTTTCCAGTTGCGCACCCCGACTCCCCCCGCTATAATGCGCCCTCCTTACGGCCAAGTAGCTCAGTTGGTAGAGCAGCGGATTGAAAATCCGCGTGTCGGTGGTTCGATTCCGCCCTTGGCCACCAGAATGTTTAAGCACTTAGCCCAATCTTTGGATTGGGCTTTTTGCTTTTCGGCTTGCATGTAGCCATGATGTGGCAACTTTCGCGCGCTGTGCCAACTAATTTCTGGGAGCTAACACTCTTTCTTGCGGAGCAGGTCTCTTAGCGCAAGTTGGCTCAGCATGGCAGCTTAAATATATTTTCTCGCCGCCATATTTGTTTGGGATTCCTGAAGGCAATAGTTCTCCCAAGGGTGATGAGCCGTCACCATGCTCCACATCTAATCTGTAATACCGATAGATGCCAGGTGCTGCAGGACAGAGCAATTGATTCATCGGGTCGCTTGTATCACCATGGACGACCTGACTATTACGACACCTTGCTCAAGGTTCGCACGACAATACGCCTGCGGGTGTAGGCAGGGTCAGTGTTTTCAGTGCATCCGGCCCATACAGGCTAACTATCTTTCGCGTCACTTGCGGATGCGTGTCACGGTTTGATGGTGCGGCAACAGCGGTATTAGTGGAAATAAACAAACAATTACGGTCTTGCTCCGCCTTCTTCCTGAGTAGACGTTGGTACGCAGTCGGCGGCGCCGAAAAAACTACCCGCCCGCTTGCTGGGCGCCGGTGAGCGCACGGTCTGCCTGACCCGGGCCAATGATTGGCTCAACGGCCAGGAGCCCGAAGATCCCGCCCACAGAACCCGTCGCTGGCTGCAGGAGTCGCCGACGCCCGGGCAACTACGCTATCTGCCCGCGCCGCTGCAGGCGGATTTCAGCCTGACCCGCTATCTGGCTTCGGCGCTGCTGACCTTCCTGCTCAACAAGGTGGTCATACAGCGCCTAGACACAGCGGCCAACGATGCTGTGATGGCCGAGTTTTGGGAGGCTGCGTGAGATGCGTTGTGTGCTCCGCCAAGCCAAAGCGACCTAGTGGTAGCCAAGGGCAATTTGACCAAACTGCTCAGCAACGATGCCGTCAAAAGCTACATCGCCCGGCACGAACCCGAAATCCTGAAGTATTTCGAACTGGTGATGAATGCCGTGAGCATGGAAGAGGCGGTGCGGCAGCAACTGGAGGCCGATGGTGAATTCGAAGAGGGCCCGGGCAGCAACGACCAGCCGGCTGCAGAAACCACGCCTCCCGATTCCGAAAATGACAACGAAACCGCAGTGCCAGGAGACAACGCCGCCGAATAGAAAAGCCAGTTGAATTGACCGATGGGAATGTCATTGCCGCGCTGTAATGCCGAGAGGTAAAATGTTAACAATGGAAATAACCCTCGGAGGTAGCGATGCACTGGTATCTCGTTCATACCAAGCCCAGACAGGAAAAGTGCGCCCTGGACAACCTCCATCGGCAGGGTTATCAGTGCTACCTCCCGACACTTCCCTCAGAACGGCTCCGTCAGGGCTTGCTGACGGTGGCAGACGAGCCCCTGTTTCCACGCTACCTGTTTATCCGATTGGGCATGGACGACACGGCCAAGAGCTGGGCGCCCATCCGTTCGACCAAGGGCGTCAGCCGTCTGGTCAGCTTCGGGATCGAACCGGCGCGGGTGGATGATGGTCTGATCGAACTGTTGCGAATGCAGGAAGCGTCGGTTAAATCGAGGCCTGAGAGGCTGTTCGAGCGGGGCGAGCGCGTGCGTCTCACAGAAGGGGCGTTTGCAGGCATCGAAGGTGTCTACCAAATCGCCGATGGCGAGCGTCGGGTCATGGTGCTGATTGAGATGCTGAGTAAGCCCGTGGCGGTGCGTGTCGCAACGGCTAGTTTGCGCAAGGCGAGCTGACAAGTCTTTCTCGTTATTGCCTGTTTGGTAAAATGCCTTTTTCAAAGGCATAGTAGTTTGGCATAATCCTAGTACGCTTCGTTCGCGGGGTTTGCGGGGTGTGTCGGTTTTTTATTTTCTGGACTTCCTGCTACAATCCGCTAACCGCGTTTGCTGATCGTGAAACGGCAGGGCGGTAGCGTGTCAAAAATACTTGAGTGCCATGCTCTCGCTTCAGGAATTGCTTGGCTTCAGTTTCCAAGAGAGAGTCCTGTTTGTAGCGCTTGGTGTGATCAATTTCTGCTTCAGAGCTTAGATTGAAAAAGACAGGTCAAGATGCATACTCAGTTGATGTGAGAGTGTGTTGCGCTTTGGTGTTTACACACGCTGACCGGAGTGATTGAGAGACGCAGGCTGACGGCAGGTTTTCCAAGAAAAAAACCGGGCGGCGTGCTGAGTACCTATGCTACCTCGATGACCTATCGAGTGGTTCCGCTACAAGCTCGCTATGGCGGTAACGCTGGGTGTTCACAACTTCGTTCCCTAGCGTTGCTATTGCCTCGAGCTCTGAAGGTGGCAATTTCCAATGGCACGCTTGTTGCCGTGAGCGGCCTCGGTTATGTCGGTCTGCAGCGGGCGGTCGAGTTTGGCAAAAAAGTGCAAAACTATCGGATTTTATTTTTCCGAAGCCAAGATCGTTAGGGTCGTTAGCTGTCGGATGCATTGCCGCCCTACTGGCAAAGCTCAAGCCTGCTGGGGTGTTTGTTGATGTTAAGTCTTCTTGCCCAAATCAAGGTATGACTGATTTGGGTGTTTATGTCAGGCCTTTATGACTGTGCATATGATTCAGCCGGTTATTCTTTGTGGTGGGTCGGGTACGCGCTTATGGCCGCTGTCGCGTGCTGGCTTTCCAAAACAGTTCCTTTGCTTAACGGGTGATGAAAGCCTTTTTCAGGAGGCAGCAAAGCGCTTGGTTGGGCTGGCTGCTGTGGATGCCTCGATTGCTGCACCGCTCGTCGTAACCAATGAGGAGCATCGTTTCCTTGCGTTAGAGCAACTCCGAGAAGTGAGTATTGAAGCGGGCGCATTGCTACTTGAGCCAACTGGTCGCAACACGGCGCCAGCGCTTACCTTGGCCGCACTCGCTGCATCAAAGGCTGGCGTTGACCCCATTCTTGTTGTTACCCCGGCCGACCAGGCCTTGGCAGACACCGACGCTTTTAATGCGGCCATGCGGATTGCTATCGCGGAAGCTGAGAGGGATAGCGTCGTAATTTTAGGCATAGCACCGGAGCGCCCGGATACTGGCTATGGTTATATCCAGGTGGCGGGGGGGGAGGGGGCGGCGCTTCCAGTGCTACGCTTCGTCGAAAAACCGGATGTTCAAACTGCACAATCGTATCTTAACCAAGGAGGCTACTACTGGAATGCAGGCATGTTCGTGCTCAAAGCATCCGTCTGGCTTCAGGCCATAGAAAGTTTCCGGCCCGACATCGCTACCGCCACACGTACCGCTTGGGGGCAGCGGAGCAGTGATGCAGTCTTTGTTCGCCCCGGCAAAGCCGAGTTCACAGCTATTCCGTCTGAATCCATAGACTACGCCGTCATGGAACGCTGCCCAGGAAGCCGCTTCCCCATCCGCATGGTCCCGCTTGACGCCGGCTGGAGCGACCTGGGTACTTGGAGCGCCGTGTGGGGTGTGTTGCCCAAAGACCCGCATGGAAATGCTCATGTGGGTGACGTATTGGCAACAGACTGCCGTAACACCTTGGTGCATGCGACCAGCCGCTTAGTGAGCCTAGTGGGCGTTCAGAACTTGGTGGTCTTAGAAACACCCGATGCCTTGTTGGTGGCAGATCAATCGCGTAGCCAAGATGTTAAGCATATCGTTAACGCCCTTCAGCAGCAAAAACGTGAAGAGCACACCCTGCATCGCAAGGTCCACCGCCCTTGGGGCTGGTATGATAGCCTCGATGAAGGGGGGCGCTTCAAGGTTAAGCGCATACAGGTAAAGCCTGGCGCTAGTCTCAGTCTGCAAAAGCATCACCACCGCGCCGAGCACTGGGTGGTCGTGAAGGGTACAGCAGAAATTACCTGCGGTGACACAAAGTTGTTGTTAACCGAAAACCAGTCCACCTACATCCCGCTGGGCGAGGTGCATCGTCTTGCCAACCCTGGCACGATTTTGCTGGAAATAATCGAGGTGCAATCGGGTAGCTACTTAGGTGAAGATGACATCGTCCGTTTTGAAGACCACTACGGGCGTAGCCAGAGATGAATACCCCCCCCAAGATTTACATTGCCGGTCACAGGGGTATGGTGGGATCGGCCATCGTTCGCCAGTTGCTGGCCAAAGGCCATCCAGTCGAGCAGATCGTCACCCGAACGCACTCGGAACTGGACCTCACCAACCAATCTGCTGTGCGTGCTTTCTTCAACGCTGAGCAGCTTGATCACGTCTACCTGGCCGCCGCGAAGGTGGGCGGTATCCATGCCAACAACACCTATCCCGCCGAATTCATCTACCAGAACCTGATGATTGAGGCCAATGTCATTGATGCGGCTTTCTGCAGTGGTGTTAAAAAGTTACTGTTTCTCGGTTCTAGCTGCATCTACCCCAAATTGGCCCCGCAGCCCATGCGCGAAGATGCGCTGCTTACCGGCATTCTTGAGCCAACCAACGAGCCCTACGCCATCGCCAAGATCGCTGGCATCAAGCTCTGCGAAAGTTACAACCGTCAGTACGGCGAAAGCCATGGGGTGGACTACCGCAGCGTTATGCCCACCAATCTCTACGGTCCAGGTGATAACTACCACCCGGAAAATGCTCATGTCATCCCGTCACTGATTCGTCGCTTCCACGAGGCCAAAGCCATTAGGGCGCCGAGTATCACTATCTGGGGAACAGGTACACCACGGCGGGAATTTTTGTATGTCGATGATATGGCTAACGCCTGCCTGCATGTCATAAACTTGAGTAAGGACGTTTACGATCAGCACACTCAGCCCATGCTGAGTCACATTAACGTCGGATGCGGGCACGACATAACTATCAGGGAGCTCGCCGAAGCCATTGCGCGGGTCACTGGCTACCCGGGCGAAATCGCATTCGATACGACCAAACCCGATGGCACCCAGCGCAAGCTGATGGATAGCGCCCGCATCAATTCCCTGGGGTGGCAGGCTCAAGTGGATTTAGAGGTAGGCTTGGAAAAAGCCTACGAAGACTTCCTGAAAAACTATGTAAAGTAGCCTTGAAGGACCAGAGAATGACAGAACAACCCAAAGTTGCCCTTATCACCGGCATCACTGGCCAGGATGGTGCCTACTTGGCCGAATTCCTGCTAAATAAGGGCTACATTGTCCACGGCATCAAGCGCCGCACCAGCCTGTTCAACACCGACCGAATAGATCACCTCTACCGCGACCCGCACGATAAAGATGTACGCTTCTATTTACATCACGGAGACCTTACGGATAGCTCTAGTCTGATCCGTATTATCAAGCATACACAGCCTGACGAAATCTATAACCTCGCTGCGCAAAGCCATGTGGCAGTAAGCTTCGAGGAACCTGAATATACGGCCAACTCCGACGCTCTTGGCGCATTGAGAATTTTAGAGGCTATACGCATCTTAGGCCTAGACAAAAAAACCCGTTTTTATCAGGCCAGTACAAGCGAACTTTACGGCCTCGTACAAGAAATTCCTCAGAAGGAAACCACTCCTTTTTACCCGCGGAGTCCCTATGCGGTAGCAAAACTTTACGCATACTGGATCACCGTAAATTACCGCGAGGCGTATGGCATCTATGCGTGTAACGGGATTCTGTTCAACCACGAAAGCCCTATTCGTGGTGAAACATTTGTCACCCGCAAGATTACTCGGGCACTAGCGAAAATCAAACTTGGCCTACAACAATGTCTATATCTAGGCAATCTTGATGCAAAGCGAGATTGGGGGCACGCCCAAGATTATGTTGAGATGCAGTGGCTAATGTTGCAGCAGGAATATCCTGAAGACTTCGTGATTGCGACCGGCAAACAGTACAGTGTGCGTGACTTTGTCAATGCGGCAGCAAAGGAGCTGCAGATAGAGATTCGTTGGGAAGGAAGCGGTATAGAGGAAAAAGGGTACTGGAAAACACCAGAAGGCGACCGCTTGATTGTGTCAGTTGATTCACGATATTTTCGACCAACAGAGGTTGACACTCTTCTCGGAGACCCCTCTAAAGCAGCACAAAAATTGGGATGGTCTCCTAAGACTACATTCGAAGAACTTGTGGCTGAGATGGTCAGAGTAGATTTTCAGTCAGCAGAACGAGATGAAATTGTTCGGGATCATGGTTATAAGACATTGAATCGCCATGAATAATTTGTGATGAATATCTCATTGTTGGTGGCCTCAAGCTCTTTCTCAATAAAAGCCAACTCAGGCACCAATAAAAACACCACCTACTGATTGAAAATTGAATCAAAGATTTCTGGAGAACTACCTATGAATAATGTTCAACATGACTTGCCTGACGGCCATTTGAGTACCTGTCAAATCTGTGGGTCAGAAAGATTGCTGCCAATTATTTCCCTTGGTCATCACGCACCCTGCGACTCGCTGTTGTGGCCGAAACAATTGCATGAACCTGAACGGACGTACCCACTTAATCTTGTTCGTTGCCCAGACTGTGGTTTGGTACAGATCGACTATGCCGTGGCTGCCGAGGAGCTTTTCTTTCCCGAATACCCTTATCGCAGTGGCATCACCACTACGCTGGTAGGTAATCTGAAGTCGACTGGGCCGACCATCATGAAGCGTTTCGCATTGCCAGCAGGTAAATTGGCGATTGATATCGGATCCAATGATGGTACCTTGCTTAGTGGGTTCAAGGACGCGGGCATGAAAGTTTTGGGAGTAGAGCCTACAAACATTTCTCGCATTGCGAATGCTTCTGGCATTGAAACCATTCAGGCTTTCTTCGACGAAAACGTCGCGCGCAATATTGTGGTGTCTCATGGCCAAGCAGCGGTTGTGACGGCCGCCAATATGTTTGCGCATGTTACCAAGCTTGGTAGCCTGATTCGAGGTGTGGAGTTGCTGCTCGGAGAGAATGGGGTTTTTGTCACCGAATCGCATTATTTGCTGGATCTGATTGACACCGTCCAATACGATTCCATCTACCATGAGCATCTGAAGTACTACTCAGTTAAATCCATTGTCCGTCTGTTCAGCTATTACGATTTCACTGTGGTCGATATCGATCGTATCCCCAACTATGGAGGGTCGATCCGGGTTTATGCCCAAAAGGGCAAAAATCATCCGGTTGGTTCCTCGGTAACCAATCTGCTGAAAGAGGAAGAGTCTCGCGGGCTCTACTCAGAGTCAATCTATACTGATTTCGCGGCAAGAATCAGGAATTCCAAGCATCAACTCCAGAAACTCCTCGTCGAGGCACTGAGCCGAGGTGAGCGAATCGTCGGTATTGGCAGCCCAGGGCGTGCCGCGACGCTGCTAAGCTATTGCAATATCGATGCCGACATGATGTCGTATATTGCCGAACAGTCGACCTCTCTGAAACTAGGTTTGTATATGCCTGGTTCGCATGTGCCTATCATCGACGAAAAGATAATGCTCGAAGAACAGCCGGAGTATGCTGTGGTTCTTTCGTGGCATTACTGGAAGCCGATTGTAGAGAAACTTCGCGCAAAGGGGTTGAAATCCAAAATCATTATTCCTCTGCCAGAAGTCCGCATTCTGGATTGAGGCGGTGATGCGTCTAGGAATCATAGGTGGTGGGTTCGGTATCGACGGTCACTTGGCGGCGATTTCTGATCTGGCAGGCGCTGAGGTTACGGCCGTAGCTGATTCTGGCTCAGGCCGGATACTCGCACGACTGCCAGATGTCTCGCTTTACTCCTCCTCCTGGCGCGATATGCTGAACACCTCGGTGGATGCGGTCTGCATCGTTACACCGCCTGCCACACATAAGGAGATGGTTCTAGCGCTGCTCGAAACAGGCAAGCATGTGCTGTGCGAAAAGCCGTTCGGTATGGATCCCCTCCAGTCGCGCCAGATGGCAGACGCAGTTGCACGTGCTAACGTGACGGCGGCTGTCACTTTCCAATACCGATTCGAGCCAGGGCTTCAGGCTTTGAAGAAACTTGTTGATGATAAACGTATCGGAGATCTCCGGTCGGTGGAGTGCATTTGGTTGACCTCGGGGCGGAGTGACCCTCATTTACCCTGGACGTGGCGTAACGATGCCGAGCAGGGCGGGGGCGTCATTGGCGCATTTCTCAGTCATATAGTGGATCTGCTCCATTGGCTGACTGACGATCGAGTGCAAGGGGTAGAGGCGCGCACAGAAATTCTGGTGCCGCTCCGCCCCGCGGTGGGCGGGGGAGTGAGGGAGGTGACTGCCGAAGATTTGGTTCGGGCTCGCCTGGAGTTTGCTGGCGGTGTTTGGGCTCAATGTCATGTGAGCAACTGCCATTCAGAGTCTTTTGGGATGCGCATCGAGTTGCTGGGTAGTACCGGGAAACTCGTATATAGCCATACGCCACCGTTCATGGCCGATACGCAGCAAGTCCATCTGCATGCTCATGGTGAAGTGCCAAAGTTGCTTTTTAACGCAGGCGATTCCCTGGGTTCGGCATCAGGGGACACGCGTCTGCCAGCACTAAGAAGACTGTTAAAGTGCTTTGTTGAGACCACTCAGTGCGCAAACATTTCAACGCTACCCACCTTCGAGGACGGCTGGGTGGTCCAGCGTGTACTGCATGCAGTACGACAGTCGGCGGCATCTCGGAGCAGGGTGTTGTGCTGAATCCTACCGAAAAAAAAGTACTGGTGATCACGCTTGGATACCCGCATCCGAGGCGAGGTGCAAGTTCCGTGCTTTTCTATTGGTATCTCGACGCATTGCGCAGGTCGGAATTCAGCGTCGAACATCTCTTGCTCGTGTCGCCAGACGAGGTTTCGGAGCAGGCTGAACATGAGTACCTTGAAGCTATCTCTCCTGGGCCTCGTTTTGGCGTGAGTACCTTTGCGGTGTCGGAGGCCCAAAAAGCCAACCGTTCCGGGCTGGCCCTTCACGCCCGCGAACTGCCGGACAAAGTGCTCTCACATGTGAGAGCGCTCCAGCCGGATGCAGTCGTCTGTTTCGACATCATGGCTGCAGAGATGGCAAGGCGTATGCATCTGGATCGCCTGTTAATCTGGCTGGGGGACCTGTCTTTCCAGACGGGTATGTACCACGCATACTACGATTTCAGGGGGGGGGTACGCAAATTCCCCGGACTGATCCGCTCTTATCTCGCTGGACTATTGTGGAAGCGGTTTTATCGCGAAGTACTACGGGGGCAGCAACATGTCATCGTGTCATCATACTCGTCAGTTGCACGCCTGGCACGATTAGGTATTACCAGTCGATACTGGTCTTATCCTTGGCCGGGTGAGGCCGC
Source organism: Azonexus sp. (assembly GCA_041904995.1). Classification (GTDB taxonomy): domain Bacteria; phylum Pseudomonadota; class Gammaproteobacteria; order Burkholderiales; family Rhodocyclaceae; genus Azonexus. The sequence continues at coordinate 27,598 of JAYRMB010000008.1, read as the reverse complement.
TAGGGAGGTGGCTGTTACCACCAAGCACGTCAAGCCGACTTTTATATTATTCGGTACATTGGCGGCGCTCGGATCACGCTCGGCGTTCGATTTTCTGCTGAAATCAGTTTACCCTCTGCTGTTGGGTATTTGGGGGGGGCGGGGGTTTGCCATCCTGATTGCCGGCATGCGTGAATTGCCCGCATGGGTACGCGTGGCTATCGACTCACGTCCTGAGTTTAGATTCCTCGGCTTTGTTGACGACTTGGCGGCAGAAGTGGGGCGCTGTCATGCCGTGCTGGCGCCCATTTCGGTCCCGGTCGGAAACCGCAGCCGTATCGTGACGGCAATGTCCATGGGGGCATTGGTGGTCGCGCATGCCAACACTGCTTTGGGAAATCCCGAGTTGGTTTCGGGTGGGAATTGTCTACTGGCGTCGTCAGCGAGTGAGTTTGCGGAACATATGCGGCTTGCTCATGCCGCACCCGATCTCGCGGCGAAACTGGGAACTTCTGCCAGGCAGACTTACCTGCAGTCGTTCGCACCTGAGGTTGCATCGCAGCGGCTAGTGCGGGAGTTAAAGTCCATCATGTCGCCGCCGTAAGGTTGTGTCGGCACAGTTCCCTTGATTCATTCACAACCTAGAGGAAGTGCGAATTGAAGACCCTATTGAAACGATACTTGCCCACGGCGTTACTGAATATTGCCCGAAAGCTCCGTGATGGCCTGCCGCTCTGGGCGTTGACGCGGAAGGGGCGCTGGATCCGCCGCGAGTACTGGCGGTTCGGGCAAGATCAGCGCAGCTTTGTCTTTATGAGCATCGCGCGCTTCCTGCACATCAACCGTCCCGTTCCCGGGTACTACTTTGAATTTGGTTGCAATGAAGCCAATACCATGAGGAAGGCATGGGACCATTTTCGGTACCTCTTCGATTTTACCTACGTGGGCTTCGATTCTTTTGAAGGCTTGCCGGAAATCGAGAAGGTGGATCAACAGCCAATCTGGGAGAAAGGCAAACTAGCTTTTGCTGAGGAGCGTTTTGTCAAGCGTGTCCTAAAGCATGGTATGCCTAGATACAAGCTCAGGACGGTCAAGGGGTTCTATAATGCCTCGCTGACAGCGGAGCTAAAAGACAGCCTGCTGCCAACCAAGGCGGCCGTTATCTACATCGATTGTGATCTGTATGTGTCTACGGTTCCGGTCCTTGAGTGGGTTGTGGACTTTTTGCAGGTGGGTACGGTTATCGTCTTCGATGACTGGTACTGCTTCCATGGAGATCCGCAACGTGGTGAACAACTGGCGTGGAAAGAGTTTCGCCAACGCCATCCTTACCTTCGTTTCTCCGAGTTTGTGTGGACCAATGAAGCGGCGTCTTTCATCTACGTTGGTCGCGAATAGAGTGGCCGCCTGAAGGTCGTAGAGCGAAGTTCGCAGAATGGTTTCGCAGTTATACACCCATTTGCCGTGACCAAGCATTATTTGATGAGTCGCGTCTCGATCAATCTTGTGGCCAGTCTGCTACAGGGGTTGCTCGGGCTAGCGTTGTTACCCGTGGCGACCTTTGTCCTTGGACCTGAGGACTATGGTGTTTACGGGATGGCGATCGTCGTGGTGTCACTGATCGTTGCCGTTTGCGAAACTGGCTCGGCTTACGTGCTTTATGGTCATTTCCATGTCCTTGACGAGTTTGAGCGGGCTCAGCTTCAGTCTACTCTGTTGGCCCTGGCCTTGTTGTTAGGCTTGCTGGCTGCGGCTGGGGTCTTGTCGGCTTGGCAAGTTTTTACGCGCCATATCCCGCTGCTTTCGGAACTGACGCGATCTGAGACATGGCTGCTGTGTCTCACGCTTCCATTGAAGACCACTTGGTCCATCATGAATCCTATCTTAATCGTGCGGCAGAGGAGCGAGTTGCTGGCGTTTAGTCTGTTGCTCCAGTCGGTGGTGAGCATGGTGGTCATGTTGGTCTGTCTGTTTTTGCTTGAGACGGGGCGCTCCGCCCTGTTCTGGGGGCAGTGGATTGGACTGCTCGTCTGCATGGCCGTACCAATGATTCTTCTGCGTCGTTCGCTATGGGCGCCGCTGGAGATTCAGTGGCTGCGCCAGGTGCGTGGCGTAGCCTTGGGTGCTTGGTTTACCGGGGTTGTAGAAAATCTCAGATCGTCTTTGGAGAGTGCTCTTATCGTAAAGGCCGTTAGCGCGGAGGCGTTGGGTAACTTCAATCATGCGCGCGTCTATCAGGGTTTGATGACCCAGGGCACCAATGCTTTTGCCAATGTTTTATGGCCTATCGCGCTTAAGGAGGCGCAGCTAGCGAATACTCGTTTCGCACGTATTCGGCCGATCTGGGATGTTGTCTATGCGGGCTTGGCCTGCATAGGGGTGGGGGTTGTCTTTCTGGGGGACCAGGTAATTAGCCTGTTGACCCATGGTAAGTTTGTGCAAGCGGGAGCTTGGTTGCCGTGGCTTGTAGTGTATGTCCTGTTGCAGAACGCGGGTAAGCCAGCAACGGCGATGCTATATGCCGCAAAGAAAGGCAATCTCTATTCAAGGATCCGGATATTCACGGTGTTGGTGGCTACGCTGGCGTTGTTGTTGCTGGTTCCGTCATATGGAGTTGGGGCTGTCCTGGTCGTCGTTATTGCCGAAATGCTGATGACGCGCGCGTGGCTGGCGGTGGCTGCTCGGAGCATAGGCTGTGTCCCTTTTCAAGACCAGTGGGTTGTCATTGGTTGCTTATTGACTGTGCTCTGCTGGTACTTTGAGCGGGCTGTTGAGTTGTCGCCCGCGAGTCGCTACGTAGCGGTTGTGGTGCTGTCGTGCATCGTTCTATCGGCGCTGCTTTTGTCGATGCGTGTAATACTAGGGCCGGATTGGCAGCATTTTCTGCGTGGCCACAAAGCTCTGAACTCCGAGGAAACACATGTTTAGATGCGCCCTTTGTGCCGGTCTGGATTCGCGAGAAATTCTGCTCATCGATCAGCCGGATCGTTTCGAACAAAGCATTGGTGTCGAATCGCAAGGATATACTCGACGCTGGGTCGAATGTCAGCAATGCGGTGGTGCCACCAACGTGTTGCCGGAAGAGTCCGCGTTGCGCCTCGCAAGCTTGCGTGCTGCCTATTACGAGGTTGATTTCATGGGCTCGGATATTGGCGAGAAGTACCGCCGAGTAATGTCCATGCCCGCCGAGCAGTCGGACAACGCAGGGCGTGTGGCCCGTGTGACCGACTTCGTGCGCCGCTGGTCCGGTGCATCTGCCCGCCCCGGGATTATGGACATCGGCGCGGGGACTGGTGTATTCCTCTCCCGTTTGGTAGACCAAACGGCTGGTGCGTGGAAGTGCCTCGGGGTTGAGCCTGACCCCCGGGCGGCAACTCACCTGAGGAAACTGGATAAATTTGCGGTAGTCGAGGCCATGTACCTTGGTCAGCCCGAACTGCGGGGATTCAATCTCGTGACCCTCAACAAGGTCCTAGAACATATCGAACAGCCATTACCCTTTTTGTTACAGGTTGTCCAGAGCTTGGTGTTGGACGATGGTTTGCTCTATGTCGAGGTGCCGGACAAGTTGACGGCACGGCTGCGTTCGCCACAGGACAATATCCTCGGCGCCTTGCACTGCCATTTGTATGACCCCATCAGTCTTGGCTGTCTGTTGCAGCGTGCCGGGTTAGCGTTGCTGTGTGTGAACCGCATTGCCGAGCCCAGTGGCAAGTTATCGGTATATGCATTTGCGGCGCCAGCAGAGAGTGTTGTGAAAAAAGGATTGCCGCATGAATGATCAAGATATAACCATCATTGCCGAGATCGGATCGGTTCACGATGGGTCCTTCGGAAATGCCCTTAAGGCAATTGAAGCCGCTGCCACGTGCGGTGCGGATGTGGTCAAGTTCCAGACCCACATTGCCGAAGCTGAGACCCTTGCCGATGCGCCCATGCCCTCTTATTTCAAAGGCGAGCCGCGCATGGACTATTTTCGTCGCACGGCTTTCAGCCTACCGCAGTGGAAGCAGATAGCGCAGCATTGCGTCGACCATGGCGTGCGTTTTCTATCCTCTCCTTTTTCGCTCGAAGCTGTAGATCTACTGGAGGAAGTCGGTGTCGACCTCTATAAGATTCCTTCCGGCGAGGTGACCAACTTGCCGCTGCTGAAGCGGGTTTCTGCTTCGGGCAAGAAGGTCTACCTCTCGTCTGGTATGAGTAACTGGGCCGAGTTGGACCAGGCTGTAGCGGTGCTGCGGGCGGGTGGTCCGTTGGTAGTGATGCAATGCTCATCGGCCTATCCTTGCGCGCCGGAGCGCGTCGGCCTCAACGTTATGCTAGAGATGCAACAGCGTTATGGGCTGCCCGTTGGTCTGTCGGATCATACCCTCGGTTATGCGGCATGCATTTCTGCCGTTGCGTTAGGTGCCACAGTGGTGGAAAAACATTTCACCTTCTCGCGTCTGATGTACGGCAGCGACGCCCGGCATAGCATGGAGCCGGATGAGTTCAAGGCCTTCTGCTCCCACGTCAAGGAGGCCGCGATCATTCGCGCGAACCCGATTGACAAGGACGACTTGCAGGGCTACCGCGACATGAAGCGCATTTTTGAGAAAAGCGTGGTGACGGCCCGTGCCGTGAAGGCGGGGCAGTCCCTCCAGGCTGCTGACCTCGCCTTCAAGAAGCCTGGCGATGGCATTTCCGCCGCCCGTCATACCGAGTTGCTGGGCCGGCAGGTGCGCCATGCCTTGCCGCCTGACCACAAGATTACCTGGGAAGACTTGAAATGAAGAAGATTTGTGTCGTCATCGGCTCGCGAGCCAATTACAGCAGCATAAAGTCTGCAATGCGTGCTATTCATAACCACCCGGATCTGGAGCTTCAGCTCATCGTGGGGGCATCTGCTATCCTGGACCGCTACGGCGCTGTAATCAACCTGATTGAAAAAGACGGGTTTACCGCTTCAGCACGCGTCCATATGCTGATAGAGGGGGAGACGCCCGCCACCATGGCCAAGTCGACTGGCTTGGGTCTGTTGGAACTGCCGACCCTTTTCGAGCAGATGAAGCCCGATGTGGTGCTGACGGTTGGTGATCGCTTCGAGACCATGGCCACCACCCTGGCTGCGGCCTATATGAACATTCCGGTGGCTCACACCATGGGCGGTGAAGTCAGCGGCACCATCGACGAAAGCATCCGCCACGCGGTTACCAAGTTTGCCCACATCCATTTCCCGGCCTGTGAAGGCGCGCGCGAGCGTATCATCCGCCTGGGCGAGCTACCCAAGCATGTACACATGGTGGGCTGTCCGCGCATCGACCTCGTAGCCGATATCCTCGACGCACCCGAGATCTCGCTCGAGTCCGAGCTTTTCGACAAGGGCGTCGGAGAGAAGCTGAACTTCGACCAGCCCTTTGTGCTGGTGTCCCAGCACCCGGTGACCACGGAATACGGCGCGGGTGAGGTCCAGATCACGATGACGCTTGAAGCCATCCGTGAACTGGATCTGCCGGCCATCGTGCTCTGGCCCAACGCTGACGCGGGCTCGGACGACATCGCCCGGGGCATCCGCAAGTGGCGCGAGCGCAAGCTGGATCGACACATGCATTTCTTCAAGAACCTGCCGATCGAAACCTATGTGCGTTTGATGCGCAAGACGGCCTGTCTGGTCGGCAATTCCAGCAGCGGCATTCGCGAAGGGGCCTTTATAGGCACACCGGTGGTCAACATCGGGACCCGGCAGACCGCTCGTGACCGCGGCAGCAATGTGCTGGACGCGCCCTACGGCAAGGACGAGATCAAGGCGGCCATCGCCCGGCAGGTGAGCCATGGCCCGTACGCCATGGAGCCCATCTATGGCGATGGCCGTGCGGGTCAGCGCATCGCCGACATCCTGTCCACCGAGGTGGTGGATGTGCAGAAATGCATCACCTATTGAACCCGGGCGATTGAGACATGAGCATCGTCGCGGTCATCCCGGCGCGGGGGGGGTCCAAGGGTATCCCACGCAAAAACCTGGTGCGGATCGCTGGTCGGCCGCTGATCGCCTATGCTATTAAGGCCGCGCAGAATGCCCCTTCCGTGGACCGCGTGCTGGTCTCGACCGACGACAGCGAGATTGCCGATGTAGCACGTGAGTTGGGGGCGGAGGTGCCTTTCATTCGACCCCCCGAGCTGGCCGACGATGCAGCCCCCATGCAGGGGGTGCTGAGACACGCGCTGGCATGGCTGGAGTCCCAGAGCGCCCAGGTGGAAGCGCTGGTTCTGCTGCAGCCCACCTCGCCGTTACGCACGGGCCGCCATGTCGAAGAGGCCATCGCACTGTTCCGCTCGAACCTAGCCAGCAGTGTCGTCAGTGTGGTTGAGGTGCCCCACCAGTTCAACCCGGTTTCGGTGATGAAACTGTCTGCACAGGGGACTCTCTCTCCCTTCCTTGGGGATCAGGTCATCGCCACCAGGCGGCAGGACAAGCCAAAGGCCTATGCCCGCAATGGGCCGGTGGTGCTCGTCTGTCATCCTGACACGCTTCGTTCCGGCGAACTCTATGGGGCAAGTTGCCTGCCCTATCTCATGTCGGAGAAAGATTCTCTGGACATCGATACCCCACAAGACCTGCTCCTGGCCGAGCATGCTTTGCTGGACCGGAGTCACTGAGTGGAAGCCATGGTGGGCCGTCTCAAGCGCTTGGTTGGAGCTACATCCGGCCTGCGTGCGCCCTTGATGCTGCTGCGCAAGCTCTGGCGCGATCGGAGGCATATCAGGAGCATTGCAAGCGATTTGCTTGAGACGCATCGTGCGACTGGCTTTCTGCGGCGGGCCCCGGTAACGGGCGTCGGACGGACGCTGAATCTGTATGCTGTTGATGACGACTCCATCTATGGACTGAAGCTGATGGCGTTCGTCAGCCAGGCACTGCGTTTTCGGGGCTGGCAGATCCAGGTGGTGCTGCGTAACCGGTCCATGATGTTGGGGCGAGCCTACTTCCGGGCTTTTGGCATCCGTCGCTTTGTCTATCTGGAGGACCATCGTCTCGACGACGAGGAGCGCGCGTTGTGCAGGCGTAAGGCGCAGGAGTTCCTGGTTGGACCACTGGGCCTGCAAGGTATCAAGGCTTGGACTTTCGAGGGCTGCTGGATCGGCCCGCAAATCATTTCGACGCTGTCGCGCATCCGGTTTGAAGGCAGCGTCGACTTCGCGCATCCGGAGGTCCGGCGGCGCCTGCAGGAAATGCTGGTGCCGGCGCTGGAGCATGTGCTGCGGGCTCGCAAGCTCATCGAACAGCACCCTGCGGATCTGGCGCTGACCATCGAGGCCAACTACGCCGTGTTCGGTCCCCTGGTGGATGCGGCCATCGGCCGTGGCTGCAACGTCATCCAGATGATCCAGCCGTGGAAGGACGACGCACTGACGTTACGGCGCATGACCCCCGTCACCCGGCGTGAGCACCCCTCGTCGGTTGCCCGGGAGACGCTGGATCTTCTGGTGCGGCGGCCCTGGACAGACCGCGAACAGCAGGTGCTGGACCAGATGTTCCAGGACCGCTACGGCGGGCGCTGGTTCCTGCAGGAGCGCAACCAGCGCAGCACCCGTCGTTACACGCCGGACGAACTGACGCAGCGCTTCCGGCTTGACCCTGCCAAGCCCACGGCAGTGGTTTTTTCGCAAGTCCTGTGGGATGCCAACCTTTTTTATGGTGATGATCTGTTCGAGGATGCGGGTGAGTGGTTTGCCGAAACCGTTCGGGCGGCCTGTGCCAACCCGGCCCTGAACTGGCTCATCAAGCTGCATCCGGCCAATGTCTGGAAGCGCAAGTACGAAGGCATCACGCGGGAGTATGCGGAGCGGGTGCTGATCGACCAGGCCATCGGTGCGCTACCAGCGCACGTTACGCTCATTGCCGCAGACGACGACATCAGCACGCTTTCACTGTTCGAGTCCATCGACTATGGTGTCACCGTGCGCGGTACATCGGGCATGGAGCTGGTGTGTTTCGGCAAGCATTGCGTTACGGCTGGTAGCGGACGGTATTCTGGGCTGGGATTCACGCTGGACAGCACGAGCCGTGAGCAGTACCTGCAGCGCCTGGCGAGCCTGCACAAGCAGCCTGCCATGAACGATGAGGAAACGCTGCGCGCCAAGTGGCATGCCTACGCGGCTTTCGCGCTCCGGCCTTGGCCGATGCTGAGCGCAAAAGCGAGATTCAGCTACCAAGACCAAGGGAGCGCGCCGCTGGATCACAACTTGGCACTTACGATTGGCTCCTTGCGGGAACTGGAGTATCGCGGCGACCTGGGGCTATGGGCTGAATGGGCGCAGGGCGAGGCCGTCGACTATGTCCATTGGGCTGGATTGCGGGAGGGCTTGTGAAGGTTGTCCACCTCAGCCATACCGACGGCGGGGCAGGAGCCGGGCGGGCCGCCTATCGCATCCATGCCGCATTGCGTGAGTTGGGTGTGGACTCGCGTATGCTGGTCAGCCAGAAGCGCACAGCCGATCCCTCGGTGCAGACTATGTCCGGCTCCGGCCTCGGCCACTGGCAGGTCCGTGTAGCCGAGTACCTGGAGGCCCGGGCTGGGCGCTCGCTGGCGCGGGACGCCACGGTCTTCCTGTCGCCAGCACGTTATGGCTATTTCCGCCCGGCGCGCGTAGCAGTGGTGCGGGAGGCCGATGTCGTTTCCACCTACTGGATCAACGGTGCCTATATCGCGCCGGAGAGTCTGGCGGCGATCAACAAGCCCCTGGTGTGGCGACTGTCTGATGTCTGGCCTTTCACCGGCGGCTGCCATTACCCCGGGACTTGTGAACGCTTTGAAAATCAGTGCGGCGACTGTCCTCAGTTGCGCCAGCCTGGGCCGGAGGACACCACAAATCGCCTATGGCTGCGCAAGCAACATGCGTGGCGTGCACTGGACCTGACGGTCGTCGCGCCGAGCAAGTGGATGGCCGGGCTGGCGCGACGCAGCTCGCTGTTTGCTGACCGGCGCGTCGAGGTCATCCCGACCGGCGTGGACCTCGAGCGCTATCGCCCGGGGGACCGCTCGGCCGCCCGGGCTCGCTGGGGCTTGCCGCAGGACCGGTTGCTGATTTTGTTTGGCGCCATGAGTCCAAAGGACGACGTGCGCAAGGGGTATAGGCAGCTTTGGAGCGCGCTGGAGGTCGTAGCCCAGAGCCCGCTGGCGTCGCGCATCCAGGCGGTGGTGTTTGGCAGCGACGCGCCCCTGCCGCATAATCTGCTGCCCATACCTGCCGTGTCACTGGGGCGCCTGCAGGGCGACGAGGCCCTTGCGGCGGCTTACAACTGTGCTGACGTGGTGGTCGTTCCGTCCCTGGAGGACAATCTCCCCAATGTGGCGCTGGAAGCCATCGCCTGTGGCGCGCCTGTGGCGGCCTTCGATCTTTGCGGGATGCCGGACATCGTGACGGATGGCTGGAACGGTCGGCTGGTTCCTCGAGTTGTTACGGAAGGCTTAGGGCGGGCGTTGGTGGAAATGTTGTCGGATAGCGAGAGGTTGCTGACGATGCGTTTGAACGCGCGGCAACGTGCGGAGCGGAGTTTTTCGCTGAAAGACCAAGCCAAAGCTTACTTAGCACTTTATGAGCAGACCGTTGCACGACGCCCGATTCAGGGCAGTCGACGGTCGTCCAGTGGAGGTCTCAATTGACACAAGAGAATGCAGCAAAGAAGAACGCCGAGGCGGAAGCACTTCAGTGGACGGGTGATTTAGTCCGAAAGTTCTGGAACTATCAGTCTCGATTCCCGGAGAACTATTTCACCAGCCTATACGGCGATCGGATAGCGGATGCAGTGCGCAACTACATGCCTCGGAGGGCTCGAATACTTGACTACGCCTGCGGCACGGGAGCACTCACGGAGCACTTATTACGCTCAGGATTCTCTGTCGGGGCCTGTGATCTTTCGCCTGATTCCGTTGCGTATGTGCAGAAAAATCATGCCGGGCATCCAGCGTTTTGTGGAGCTTCGACAATCGATGATTTGCTCGCACGCGAGGAGCGGTTTGACGCCGTTGTCTTGGTCGAGCTTATCGAGCATCTGGACGCCACCGTGCTGACGAAAGTAATGACGGATCTACGCAAGATTCTGGCGCCGGATGGCATGGTGATCGTGACAACACCAAATGACGAGAACCTAGATATCGAAACGGTGTATTGTCCTTGTTGTAATCACACATTCCATCGATGGCAACACGTTCGTAGCTGGAATGGAAAAACTCTTGCCGTTTGTTTGGCTGCGCATGGTTTTGAAACCGTGTCTACGCATGAAACGGATTTCTCACTGAGCCAGAAAAATGGCCTGGTTCGCTACTACTTGCATCGTATGTTCCGAGCTGTACGTCGACGCAAGCAGCCACACCTGATGGTTGTTGCCAAAATGGTGTCACAAAAGAGGGCGTCAGCTTGAGTCTGTCACCTGCAGTACCTCGTCGTGTCTCATGAACAATGGTCTGAGTCCATCAATTTCGGTCATCACCGTCGTCCGCAATGGTGCGTCGGTCATTGCCGACTGTATCGATAGTGTGCTTGCTCAGCAGATCGATGGCCTGGAGTACATCGTCATCGATGGCGCTTCGAGCGATGGGACACTGGAGATCATTCGGCGCTATGGCGACGCGATATCGGCCTGCATAAGCGAGCCCGATCGCGGCTTGTACGACGCGATGAACAAGGGGCTGCGTCTGGCGCGTGGTCGCTACATCCATTTTCTGAACGCTGACGACCGCTACGTGGCGCCGGATACCTTGAGTAGCTTATTGCCACAGCTGGACGAGGGCACGGTCTGCTATGGCGCGATGATCTATCAGGAGGCTGATGGCAGACAGCGAAGGCTCGGTGGACCATTCTCATGGGAGCGTGAACTGATCGAGTCTCATGTGCCCCAGCCCACGCTGTTTGTACCAAGTCGGATGTACCGGGAAGTGGGCGAGTTCAATTTGAAATACCGTATTGCGGCCGACTATGACATGGTGCTGAGACTTGCCCGCCGCTTTCCGGTCCGCTTCGTTGATCAGCCAGTCACATTGATGATGGCCGGCGGCATCAGCTATACCCAGATGGGACGTACCTTCAAGGAGGCTGCGCAGGTATCGGTCAGTCACGGCCGCCCGGCCGCCGCTGCTTACCGTACTTACCTGCGTCGCTTCCTTACTTGGCATGTGGCACGGCACGTGCCAGTATCGCTGATCGATGCATCGCGCAAGCTGAGAGGACGGATATGAGCATCAATGTTGCGCATGTTATGCGCACTTATGGCGTCCACGGAGGTGAAAATCAGCTGGCGCAGTTGTTCCGCTCCTTTTCAGAAACAGGCTTCCAGCATCTGTTCTTGTTCATCTATCGTGACGAGATTTGTCAGCGACATTTTTCGGGGATTCCGAAATTGCGGACGCAAACACTGCTGGGGATTCGGTCAAAGGTCTTCCCGTCGCTACGCAAGGAAATACTAGTTCTCCTGTTGCTGCTGCCCATCCTGCAAATCTGCCTGCTTCTGGCCTTACGTCGGAATCGTTGCCGCATCTGCGTCGCTCATGGCGTGCAGGGTGCTCTGGTGGCTTGGCTTGCCGCTATGCTCCTTCGTAGTGTGCGTTTCGTGTACGTTCATCGGGGCACCAAGTCTTCCCAGGGCAAACACCCCTTGTTCACATTGCTCTACCGCCCCTTCGACGTGATAGCTGGTGTTTCCCATGCCTCGGCTGACTCGCTACGAGACCTTGTGCCGGGAAAGCAGCCGCTTGCCATCGAGAACGGTATAGACTGGCAGGCGATCGACTTAGCGCTCAATGAATGCTCAGCGACGGCCGTGAGCGATCGCTTCGCCATCGTCTGCGTCGGCCGCCTGCTGCCAGCCAAGGGGCAGGTCCTGATCCTTGAGTCTTTCGCCGACGTGTGCGCCAAGGTGCCTGGTGCCGAGCTCCTCATCGTTGGTAGCGGGCCGGAGGCAGCCTTCCTGCAGGCCCGTGCGGAGCATCTGGGACTCGCCGGCAGGGTGCACTTCCTAGGAGATCGTGACGACGTAGTCTGTCTTCTGGGTGGCAGCCAGGTGTTCGTGCATGCATCCGAATCAGAAGGTCTTAGCAATGCAGTTCTGGAGGCAATGGCTGTCGGGCTACCCAGCGTCGTCGTCGCTGCACCAGGTGTTACCGAATGCCATGTCGAAGCGGAAACGGCATTTATCGTTTCTCGCTCCCAGGCTGAACTGAGCGGGAAGCTGCTGTTGCTTGCGGCCGATCCGAGGTTGCGCGACCGTATGGGAGTGGCTGCGAAGGCTCGGGTGCGCGAGCATTATTCGATTGATGCTAATTGCAGGCGTTATGCAGCGCTTTATCGACAACTTACCTGAAACTGGAACCGGCGAGCTTTTGATATGTGCGGAATTCTAGGCGCAATCGGCAACATGGCCGCGCGTGTAACTGAAGCAGATTTTCTTGACGCTCTCGACTTGATCCGGCATCGTGGCCCGGATGGCGGCGCGGTGTGGGGGGCGCCCGGTGTTCGTCTCGGCCACCGCCGCCTCGCCATCATCGATCTAGTCCAGCGCGCGGATCAGCCTATGCTCCAGGGCGGGCTCGCTATTGTATTCAACGGCGAGATCTATAACTTTCGTGAGTTGCGCACCCAACTGGCTGCGCTCGGCCATACTTTCACAACCAACTCGGATACTGAAGTCCTGCTACAGGCATGGCGGCGTTGGGGCCCGGATTGTCTGACCCGTCTCGAAGGGATGTTCGCCTTCGCGCTGTGGGATGGTGCTCAGGAAAAACTTTATCTCGCACGCGACCGCTACGGCGAAAAGCCTCTTTTCGTACACAAAGGCACCGAAGGGATAGCCTTCGCTTCCGAAATGCCGCCGCTTATCCGTCTGGCCGGCGGATCGCTTAGAGAGAACAACGCTGCTATCGGTCTGTTTTTCCTCTATTCGTATATCCCGGCTCCTCACGGCGCCTTGCTGGGTATCTCCCAACTTGAGCCTGGTTGTTGGATGGAGTGGAGTGCGCGAGGTGGAGTAAGTTGCCACCGCTACTACCGCCTGCAGGAGGAAATTGCCGTCAGCGCGGCGCAACAGCAACCGCCGTATGAAGAAGCCTGTCTCACGCTGAAGTCGATGCTGAGCGACGCCGTCCGGCAACGCGTTGAAACCGCCGATGTCCCGGTTGCCAGCCTGCTAAGCGGCGGCATTGACAGTTCGATCATTACCGTCTTAGCGTCCCGGGTGCAAGTATCGGACCGGCCCCTGTCAGTCTACTCGTTGGGTTTTCCCGAAGATCCCGGTTTCGATGAAACTGATTTTGCGAAGACAGTCACTGCGACCTTGCCGAACGTACGGCATCGCATTGTCGAAGCGACGGAAGAGAGCGTTTTGCGCTTCGCCGGAGAAGTTTTAGACCGGCTAGGAGAACCCTATGCCGACGCTTCCATCCTGCCGACATCGCTGCTGTGCTCGCAAATCGAGGAAAAGGTCGCATTGGGTGGAGATGCTGCCGATGAACTGTTCGCCGGTTACGGTACATATCCGGCCATCGTTGCCGGCGCACGTCTGCCTGCCTTTGTGAGCGGCCTGCTGAGGATGTTGCCGCGCCACCCGAATCCGCCGGATATCTGCAACGCGCGCTTGCGCGCGGCAGCGCTCTTCCATCGCAATCTGCGCGCCACGCCGCTGCAAAGCTATCTTAGCTGGCGCAGCTACGCCGATATGGACGTACTGGCTGCTCTGGGCATCGACACATCAGCGGTAGCGAGTGTTGCCGCAATGCTGGGCCGTAGCGGCACCTGCTCACTGCGCGATATCCAAGTCCTGGACTTGGCGTTCAATCTGCCAAATGACATGCTAAAGAAAGTGGACCACGCCGCTATGTTCCACAGTCTAGAAGTCCGCTTGCCCTTCCTTGACAGCAAACTGGTGCATTGGGCGCTCGGGCTTCCGGACGAGTACCGTCTGTGCGGTGCCACGCGCAAGCGCATTCTGCGCGATGCTTTCGCTGACATGCTACCGGAAATGGTGCTGACGCGTGCCAAGATGGGCTTTCTATTGCCTATTCGACGTTGGTTCCGTGAGGGAAAATTGCACGACGAGTTGGATGCGATGCTGAACGTGCAGACGGTGCTAGACCGCAAGGCAGCATATTGTGTACTAAGCGAACACGCGACAGGGCGTGCTGACCACTCTGTCCTGCTGTGGTCAATGTATGTCTATTTGCGCTGGCTGAAAATGATTTCTGTATGGGTTAATCATCGTGCGATAAGATAAACTAATTGACAGTGATTATGGGTTGAGAGATTTGAAACAATGAGTCGCTGAGTGTTGTTCGTTAGCCATGTTGGTTTATCCAGTATAAACGTCATCACTGGATTCGGAGTCTGGGCGATAGCTTGCGTTGAAGTTTAGTCGGAACCTATATAGGTCGCCTCGAAACATGCGTAGATGCCGGAGCAATCTATTGGAATATTGATCTCAGAGAGTCACAACAGGTTCGTCCAACTCTGGCCTAGGTCGAGGTGTCCAGATATAGGTCGGTTCAAGTCACTACATTGGAAACTGGCAGCGACTTCAATAAAGTGCTCGGCAACTGCGGTGGTGATGCGATATCTGAAATAGCTCTTCACGTTAGGCGGCTTACAGGCGATCAGCTTAGTAACCTCAATCGTTGGCATCTGGTGGTTATGTTTTGCCCAGAAATTTAAGCGCTTCCAGCGTTTCGTCGCCCATGCTTCAGAGTTGTAGTTCCACAGATTGCTCAGGGCTTCCTTCTGTGCACATGCTTGGCCGGTGTTGAGTTCAGCGCGCTTCAGTGCTTGTCCCACTTCCAGACTTTATCTATCGCGTCGACGACATGCTGAATGAAATGAAACTGTTCCTAGACTACCTTTCTAGCAAGATAGATTTTTCCCACCCTCCGCAGCGTCATCGGCCCAAACAATTGTCAACACAACTCCACGCTGTCCTTTGCGCCCCCCACTCGCGAACCGTGCGCGAAAGCTTACTACTACCCCACAGATATGTTTGAAAGAGCAAAGAGCAAGGCTTTTTGGGCTAGCGTTGTCGCTGTCGGCTTGATGGCTACTATTCTATGGTTGGTGGGGCCTGTTGCTGGTTTTAATAGGTTGTTGCAATTCCCTATTGAATCCTTGGTATGGGTGTTTTTGTTGTTGTTTGCCAATTTGTGTATTGTGTCCTTTAGATTCTGGCGAATTCTTAATCATTTTGGACATGCCGTGTCATGGTCGATAGCTTTTCGTTCGACCTTGGCCGGGCATCTTGCAGGACAGTTTTTTATATCACTATTTGGCCAAGTAGCGGGGAGGCAACTAGGGTTACATAATTGCGGTATTTCCGCAGCCGCCAATGCCAGTATTTTGGCATATGAGCGAGTGATTTTGATGTTGGTGAGCGGGGCTTCAGCTGCAATAGGTTTGGTCTATTTGTATGGTCAAGAAGTAGTTGAGACATTTTTCAAAAATTTTCATGTTGCTGAAGTATTCATGACCGTTTGTGGAGGATCAATTCTTAGTTGGGCGATTGGTTTTGGTCGCTATGAAGAAAAGGTTTTGAAAAGACTAATGACAGTAAAGAACATCGCGCGTGTTGTCGAAGTTGCATTCGTGACGATGTTAGGGCTGGCGACGCTTTTGATGGTTTTTGTTATTTGCGTGAGCGCATTCGCCAATCAACTTTCGTTTGCCCAAATTCTAGCCTCAGCTGCGGTTATCAGTTTTGCTGCCAGTATTCCCATTACCGTAAATGGATGGGGGGTGCGGGAGGTTGCAGCAATTTATGTTCTGGGCGGGCTCGGTGTGCCTGTTATCGATGCCGTTACAGTATCTGTGGTGGTGGGGCTCTGTTCTACGCTGGCAATTCTTGTTCTGGCGCCTTACTTCATCCGGCGTCAAGCAAAGCTGAGCAATCCTCCAGCTCCAACGGTAGAAACCGTTCCTTCGCATTATGAAGGGACTTGGCTTATAGCCATGCTTGCCGTGGTGTTTGTTCAATTCCAGCAAGTGGTGACTTTACCAGGTGGATCAATCAATCTTAACTTGTCGGATCCATTTGCAATTCTGTCTCTGGCTGTGGTTTTCCTTCATGCATTTTCGTTGCGCGAGGCACCTAAATGGCGTTTGGACAATGTCAATGTAATGCTGCTTTCCATTGGGCTGCTATTGGTGGTTGGATTTATCATCGGGTTTTTTAAGGTTGGTTTTACGCAGTGGGCATTTGGAGGGAGGGTGATTGGATGGTTTGTTTTGTTAGGATATTTGTCGTCCGGATATTTGCTTGTTAGTCATTTTGGGTTTTACGGGCTCCGGCGCTTGGCTGAGTCATTGGCAGCGATAGCCTGCTTTATTGTTATGCAGCAGGTGATAATTCGATTAATGCCAGTTTTTGATATTGATTTTGGATTGGTAATTACGCCGAATTTTGAAGGCTACGCGGGAAATCGTAATGCGTTTTCATTCCAGTTGGTAGCAATTTTGGCGCTACTGCTTGGGCTCTCTCGAATATATAGAGAGCCTCGTATTACATCATTTCATTCGCTCTTATTTCCATTTTTTTTGGGAGTTGTTTTGCTCGGCTTGCTATTTGCTGGTTCGAGAGCGGGTTGGGGTGTGGCTTGTATTTTGCTTATTGTCGCCGTCACGTCTGGGGTCGGCTGTCTAAGGAAGCTCATCTGGAGTTCGCTGATTGCGTTGATTATTTGGGCTGGAATATATGCTCTTCCATACTTTTTTTCGACGGGCGGGGTTGAAAGTATTTCGATGTCGATGCAAAGTCAAATTTCTGGACCTGGTAACGACATTGAGCGATGGAGTCTCCTCATGAATGCTTTTGAGCAATGGAAAAGCTCTCCAATATTTGGAATTGGGCTAGGAGTGTTTATCGCCAATAGCACAGGGTGGCTTGGTTATCCCCAAGTCATCCACAGTACCCCGATTTGGATATTGACGGAATTTGGAATTGTAGGGGTTGTTATTTTTTCTGTAATTTTTTTCTCATTGGCTCGATCGATCTTGAGGAGGAAATGGCGTCTTCCTGCAAATAGTGCGCTGATTTTGCTCTTGTTGGCGTTTCTTGTTTTTAGTTTTGTGCATGAAATGTTTTTTCAGAGAATATTTTGGCTGATCTTAGGAGCGTTGTTATCGGTACGAATAATTCCCGGAAGTCGGTGGCATGGATCTAGAGTACTTCAGCGGTCTTTGGGATGAGTGGAAATAGGCAACGTAGGGTCGTTGGGTTTGCCTCGAAATGTACAGTAACAATCGAATTTCGATTCGTGGTTTGGGTGCTACTCTTGAAATTACACCGAGAGGGGTTTTTTTGGTCTGCGTAGTTAAGATGTTTAACCTATCTGTTGTCATTGGTGGCTGGTAGAAGACTGATGTCTATTCCATTGAGAGTCTTGATTTGGCACTGGGGTCGCCGTGGTGGAGGTCCGCGCTACACTCTTGAAATCGCGCGTGTTTTGGCTGCGCGAAACGACATAAATATCCATCTGTCATTGTCGCGTCAGTCCGAGTTGTATTCAGATTTTGATGATATTCCTGTCGCAGGCCGCTTCGATGTTGATACCTATAAAAATGTCTTAAATTTTGGTCTGCGCAGCCTAATGCTGCCTTTCTTGCGCCGCCGTTTTGCACGTTATATCCGGGAGCAGAAGATTGATGTCGTGTTCTGCACTATGGATCATCTGTGGGGGGGCTTCATGACTAGCGTCGTTCGCGACTCGTGTGCTGCCTATCTGTTGACGGTGCATGATGCCATTCGACATCCAGGTGAAGACCAAGCTTGGCGACGCTGGCTACTGCGCCGTGATATCAACGCATCGGATGCTGCGCTGGTTCTATCCCGCTCGGTTGGCACGTCGCTACAAGCTAATTATCATTACCCAGTGGATCGAATTTTCGTGTCTGCACACGGTCATTTCGGTGATAACAGCGTCGATGTCAAACCTCGTAACCTACCGATTGATCGACCAGTGCGATTGTTGTTCTTCGGCCGCATCCTACAATACAAGGGTCTTGATTTGATGCTGGAGGCGTTGAATTTGCTGAGGCGCGAGTTTCCGGGCCTTGGGGTGGAGGTATGGGGCACCGGCGATATTGCCCCGTACCGCTCAGCCCTCGACGCTGTCGGTGGTGTTCGCGTGGAGAATCGTTGGATCGAGGAAGCGGAGATTCCCGGTATCTTTGCCGCCAATGATCTGGTTGTGCTGCCTTATCGCGAAGCCAGTCAGTCGGGGGTGGTTGCCACCGCGTACGCGGTCGGCATGCCCTGCGTGGCTACGCCGATACCCGGATTGTGCGAGCAGGTTACCGATGGTGTGACCGGCGTCATTTCGACCGGCTTTAGTCCCACCGAGTATGCTGAAGCAGTAGCGAAAGTTATACGCGATCCGGCGCTCTATAGGCGTTTATCGGAAAACTGTATCACTGCGGCCAATACTACTCTGAGTTGGCAACAAATAGCACCGTCAGTGGCTAATGCACTTTGCGGTGTGCGTGCCAAGGGCAAACGCAGTAGGGGCGGCTAGCTATGTGTGGAATCGCAGGGGTTGCCACGACTAGGCTAAGCATAGATCCGAACAAGCTTGATCGAATGCGAGATGCGCTGGCTCATCGCGGCCCCGACGGTGCTGGCAGCTGGATTTCCGGCGATGGTCGGGTCGGCCTCTCGCATCGTCGCCTCTCCATTCTGGATCTGTCTGCTGCTGGTGCGCAGCCGATGCATTCGGCATCTGGCCGATATAGCATTTCCTTCAACGGCGAAATCTACAACTTCGCGGATCTGCGCAAGAACCTCGAAGCCGTCGGTATGCGTTTTATCGGTCACTCAGACACAGAAATTATTCTCGGTGCATGCGAGCGTTGGGGAGTGGCCGGAGCATTGCCCCGCTTGGCAGGCATGTTTGCCTTTGCGATCTGGGATGCGCTCGAAGGTGTTCTGTACTTGGCGCGCGACCGAGTTGGCATTAAGCCATTCTACTTCAGCCATCAGGCCGGCGAGCTCAGCTTCGCCTCCGAGTTGCGTCCGCTGGTGAGCTGGTTCGGCGGCCTGCCGCCGATCTCTAAGCGCGGGCTCAACGAGTACATGCGTTTGGGATATGTTCCGTGTCCTTTGAGTATTTTCGAAGGGGTCTGGAAGTTGCCGCCGGGGACCTACATGACTTGGCGCGCCGGACAGTTGTCCGATCCTCACCCTTTCTGGACCTACACCGATGCGGTCGCCCGCGGCCAGGCGCATGCCTTCGTCGACGAGCAAAGCGCTCTCACCGAGCTTGAGCATGTCCTGCAGGCCAGCGTTGCCCGCCATATGGTTTCAGATGTTCCGCTCGGCGCTTTCCTTTCGGGTGGCGTCGACTCGAGCACCGTGGTCGCCCTGATGCAGGCGCAAAGCAGCCGCCCCATCAAGACATTTTCCATCGGCTTTAGCGACGCCGCGTACGATGAAGCCAAGCACGCCATGAATGTGGCCGCACACCTCGGCACCGAGCATACCGAGCTATACGTAACTGATGCTGACGCGTGCGGTGTCATACCCCACCTGCCAGACACCTACGACGAACCGTTTGCCGACGTCTCTCAGATTCCTACTATATTAGTGTCGCAGCTCGCTCGCAGCCAAGTAACGGTCGCCTTGTCTGGCGACGGCGGTGACGAACTGTTCGCCGGCTACAATCGCTACATCTTTGTTTCAGCCTTCTGGCGCAAATTGCAGTGTCTGCCGCTTAGCCTTCGGCGTTTGGCTGCCGTTTGTCTTCGCTACCCGAGCGCGACACGCTGGGATGCTTTCTTCAAGGCGGCCAGCCCCTTCCTTCCGCGGTCGCTGCAGCCCAGTCTGCCCGGCCAGAAAATGCACAAGATTAGCGCCATTCTGCCGTCCGCCTCGCTGCTTGCATTGCATAGCCGCTTGGTTGCACAGTGGGCCACACCGCAAATGGCCTTGACCCCCGATTGGCGCGCCAGCGATTTCCTTTGGCAAGAGCTATTGCACGAGGATTCCGCCCTGACGCCACCGATGCAGCAGGCCGTATGGGATGCTCAGACCTATATGGTCGACGACATCCTGACCAAGGTCGATCGCGCCAGCATGCGCTGCGGACTCGAGGCGCGCGTCCCGCTACTCGACCATACCGTCGTCGAAACTGCCTGGCGGGTACCGGAAACTATGAAGTTGCGCGACGGACAGGGCAAATGGTTACTTAAACAGCTGCTCTATCGGTATGTCCCGCAATCGTTGGTGGACCGACCTAAAATGGGGTTTGGCGTACCCATCGACGCTTGGTTGCGAGAAGGCGTCCGCGATTGGGCGGAAGCCTATCTGGACGAGCAGCGCCTGCGAAGCGAAGGCTATCTTGACGCCGACGTAATTAGCCAAACCTGGCTGCAACATCAGAGGGGTGCAGTCGAGAGCGGCGGTCCGCTGTGGACCGTCTTGATGTTCCAGCAATGGCTGGAACGCTGTAAAGAATGGGTATGATATCTAGACTTCCGTGGTGGGCGAAGCTTTACGCCAAGCTGGTGCTGGCCCGTCTCCCCGTGCCCTATAGCTTGTGGCGCAAACTCAAGCTCTTCCGCCACGGCGAAATGAATGACCCTGGGCGCGCTATTCGCACTTTTGAGAACTACTTCCGGCGTGCTCGTGAACACGCCCGTATTACGCCCGGCTTTACTGTCCTAGAACTGGGGCCGGGCGACTCAATCCTCTCCGGGCTGGTTGCACGCAGCATGGGTGCCAGCCACGTTTGGCTCGTCGATGCAGGTGCTTTCGCCGACACGGATGTTGCTGCTTGCCACCGCACGCTGGCGCTACTCACGCAAGCAGGCCATGTCGACCTAGGTTTGGGCAACGCGACCAGCGTGGATGAAGTGTTGGAGCGCGCCAACGTGACCTATCTCACCGAAGGCACCGCGTCGCTGACCGGTATTCCGGACGCCAGCATCGATCTTTTTTGGTCACAGGTAGTGCTGGAACATGTGCCACATGACGAATTCCCCGAATTTCTGCGCCAGCTGCGCCGCATCGTGAAACCCCACGGTATTGGCGTGCACAGCGTTGATTTCCGCGATCACCTGAGTAATGCGCTCAACAATCTGCGTTTTTCCCATGAAACCTGGGAAAGCCGGGCCTTTCGCAACAGCGGTTTCTATACCAATCGCATTCGCCCTGGAGAAATGCTCGCGCTGTTCAAGGAGGCAGGCTTCGATGTGGAGGTCGTTACCGAAACGCACTGGCCCGAAATCCCGACTACACGCGCGGCCATGGCGGTTCCCTTCCGTGAGTTGCCAGACGCTGAGTTGCGCCTTGCCGAGTACGAGGTACTGCTACGACCGCGATGATCATGAGTGCTAAACCTAAGCTATTGTTCCTCGTCGCTGAAGACTGGTATTTCTGCTCGCATCGACTTCCGCTCGCTGTTGCAGCACGCGAGGCCGGATATGAAGTGTTCGTTGTCACGCGCGTCAATCAGCATGCCGATGCTATACGAGCCGCTAAGCTAACGCTGATTCCGCTGCGGTGCATGCGCCGATCGGGGATGCATCCGTTGCGGGAACTGGCTTCGCTCCGAGAGCTTTGGGGAATCTACCGCCGTGAGAGACCCGACCTTGTCCATCAGGTGGGTCTGAAGCCCGTCCTATATGGCAGTCTGATCGCGCGTATTATCGGCGTGCGCGGTGTAGTGAATGCTCTCGCCGGTCTTGGCTTCGTATTTTCCTCGGGGCGGCTGTTGGCTCGGCTATTGCGTCCTGTTGTCAAGTTCGTTTTTTCCAGTCTTCTCAAACGCAGGAATGCGCGTGTCATTGTGCAGAACGAGCGCGACCGTTACGTTGTGACAAATGAGCTCGGTATAGACTCATCTAGTGTTATGTTGATCCGCGGCGCCGGCGTGGATTTGCGTCTTTACAGTGCGCAGCCACCCAGCGTGCAACCTCCGCTTATCGTGTTGATCGCACGTATGCTGTGGGACAAGGGAGTAGGCGATTTTGTCGAAGCGGCTAACACGATCCGTAAGGCAGGGGTCCAGGCTCGTTTCGCCCTGGTTGGTATTCCCGATCCGGAAAATCCGACATCGGTACCTGAGTCGCAGCTTTATGCCTGGCACGATAGCGGAAAGGTTGAGTGGTGGGGGTATCGTGCTGACATTCCCGCCGTGTTAACTATGGCGAGCATTGCTTGTTTGCCGACCTTCTATGGCGAAGGCGTCCCCAAGGCTTTGATTGAAGCGATGGCCTGTAGCCGCGCAATTGTAACTACCGACATTCCTGGTTGCCGTGAATTGGTTGCGGATGGAAGAAGCGGTATCTTGGTGGCGCCACGCGATGTGCCGGCATTGAGTGCCGCCCTGAAGTCCTTGATTCTCGACCCAGACCGCTGCCGCCAGATGGGTACAGCCGGGCGATCAATGGTGGAACAGTTCCTATCTCTGGATCAAGTGTTAAGTGAGACGCTCGCCCTATATGCGGGGCTGGTGCCAACGAAAGTGACAGATTGATGAGGATTGCAGTCACTGGCGCGAATGGTTTTGTTGGACAGGCTCTAGTCCGACAACTAGCGGCCAGCGGCCACCAAGTGCTGGCGTATGTACGGAACCCGGGAAGCTTCGTCCGCATTAACGGTGTAACCACGGTGGCAGCCCCTGAACTTGGCCTACATGTTGATTGGCGATTTCGGCCGGAACAAGGTATTGATGTGGTGGTACATGTAGCTGCACGCGTGCATGTGATGCAGGATAGCTCTGTCGATCCGTTGTCGGAGTTCCGCAAGGTCAATGTGGAGGGGACGGTAAATCTGGCCCAGCAGGCAGCAAGGGCTGGTGTGAGGCGGTTAATTTTTCTGAGTTCGATCAAAGTGAATGGCGTGTTCACCGAAGAGGGGAAACCTTTTACCGCCGATGATGTGCCGGCTCCTAGAGATTCATATGGAATCTCCAAGTACGAGGCGGAGCAGTTGTTGTGCCAACTTGCCGCTGAAACGGACATGGAGGTGGTCATCATTCGCCCACCACTGGTGTATGGGGGCGGTGTGAAGGCTAACTTCGAATCGATGATTCGCTGGCTCACTTGCGGTGTGCCGCTGCCGCTAGCTGCTGTGACCCAAAACCGACGAAGTCTGGTGGCGCTGGATAACCTAGTTGACCTAATCGTGACTTGCTTGAAACACCCCGCAGCAGCCAACCAAATATTCCTTGTTAGTGACGGAGAGGATCTTTCAACGGCAGAACTTCTCAAGCGTATGGGAGCTGCCTTGGGCCATCCTGCACGCCTGTTTTACATGCCACCTGCGTTGTTAAAACTCGGGGCTACAGTGTTGAACAAACCCGGCATTTATCAGCGCCTGTGCTGTTCATTGCAACTAGATATCGCCAAAACCCGCCAACTGTTGGGCTGGAGTCCACCAGTGTCTGTAGATGAGGGGCTGCGGCGAGCCGCTGGGGGGCGTGCATGAAGCGTTTGTTTGACTTGGCTGTGGCATTTGTAGCCGCTGTGCTTCTTGTGTTGCCCATCCTGATCGTGGCGCTGGCGGTAAAGCTGACTTCCCCTGGACCAGCGCTGTATTGGAGCGATCGGGTGGGCCGCAATAACCGCATCTTCAAAATGCCTAAGTTCCGCAGCATGCGCATCGATACCCCGGCGGTGGCCACGCACTTGCTACGGAACCCACACCAATGGCTTACGCCGATTGGCTCGTTTCTGCGCAAATCGAGCCTAGACGAATTGCCTCAGTTGTGGAGTATCCTGAAAGGTGACATGAGTTTTGTGGGGCCGCGTCCAGCCCTCTTCAACCAGGACGATTTGATCGCCTTGCGAACCGATACGGGCGTCCACCGACTAGTGCCAGGCCTGACCGGGTGGGCACAGGTCAACGGAAGAGATGAGTTGCCGATTTCTCAGAAGGTGCAACTGGACGTGGAGTACTTGCAGCGACGGTCGCTGTTGTTCGATCTGAAGATACTGTGGATTACGGCGTTGAAGGTCTTGGTACGAGACGGGGTATCACATTGAAGAAAAGCGCGAACCATCTTGGGGGCTCGGGACTTGAAGGGGGAGGCATGAAAAAACCTCTGTTTAAGCTAGCAGTTCCCATTCTGGCCTTGCCGCGAGCGGCGAAGCGCTTTGTCGCCTTGGCCGTTGATATGGGACTCTGCGTCCTGACCGTATGGCTGGCTTTCTATCTTCGACTGGGGGAGTTCGTTACCCTTTCTGGCTCAGCGTTGTGGGGAGTTACTGCATCGGTCGGTATCGCGTTGCCAATCTTTATTGTGTCGGGTCTGTACCGTGCTATCTTCCGTTACAGTGGCTGGCCGGCGTTGCTCGCGGTGGCCCGGGCGGTGGGCATTTACGGTTTGCTGTATGCGTCAATTTTCACCGCCATTGGCGTGGCTGGGGTGCCACGCACCGTCGGCATTATTCAGCCGATATTGCTACTACTGTTTGTGGGTGCATCGCGTGCACTTGCTCGAATCTGGTTGGGTGATCAGTATATAAACATTCTTAAGCACGTATCTCGACCCAAGGTTTTGATCTATGGTGCAGGCAGTACAGGACGTCAATTGGTGGCCGCCATGGCTAATAGCCATGAAATGCAAGTCGTTGGGTTTCTCGACGATGATGACCGTTTGCATGGCCATGTATTGAATGGCCAACCAATCTACAACCCAGCAGATTTGACCAATCTTGCTTCTACTTTGGCTATCAGCGACGTCTTGCTGGCTATGCCCAGTCTCTGCCGAAATCGCCGTAATCAAATCCTAGCCCAGATTCGAACAGCTCGTGTGGCGGTACGCACCTTGCCCAGCGTGACCGATTTGGCGCAAGGCAAGGTCAGTATTTCCGATCTGCGGGAATTGGACATTGACGACTTGCTTGGCCGCGAACCAGTCATGCCCAACCACATCCTATTGGCCATGAATGTGCGCAGTAAGGTTGTCATGGTGACGGGGGCTGGTGGTTCCATCGGTAGTGAACTCTGCCGCCAGATTCTCTCCGTTGGTCCAAGTAAATTGCTGTTGATCGAGCAGAGTGAATTTGCGCTTTACAGCATTCACCAAGAACTGGAGGAAAAACTCACCGGTCGTGAAATCGTGCTGGTGCCGCTTTTGGCCTCGGTACAAGACAACGAGCGGATGCGTGAGATCATGTCCACCTGGCACCCGGATACCGTCTATCACGCCGCAGCTTACAAGCATGTGCCGCTGGTTGAGCACAATCCGGCGGAAGGAATCAAGAATAACGTATTCGGAACACTGCGTACTGCCCAAGCTGCTGTGGAGAATGGCGTTTCCGACTTCGTTCTCATCAGCACCGACAAGGCGGTTCGTCCGACCAACATCATGGGAGCCAGCAAACGACTGGCAGAAATGGTGTTGCAGGCTCTTGCTGAAACCAGTTCCTGTACCAAGTTTAGCATGGTGCGCTTTGGCAACGTGTTGGGCTCTTCAGGTTCAGTGGTGCCAAGGTTTCGGCAGCAGATTCGCGACGGCGGTCCCATCACACTGACACATCCTGATATTACCCGCTTTTTCATGACAATCCCGGAGGCATCACAGCTAGTTATCCAGGCTGGGGCTATGGCCAAAGGAGGTGATGTGTTTGTCCTCGATATGGGCCAGTCGGTCAAGATCATTGACCTAGCGAAGCGTATGATTGAACTATCAGGTTTAGCCTTTAAGGACGAGCAGAACCCCGACGGAGATATCAGGATTGAAATCACCGGTCTGCGTCCCGGCGAGAAACTCTACGAGGAGTTGTTGATTGGCGATAACCCCAAGCCAACATCCCATTCGCGGATCATGAAAGCCCACGAAGAGTTCATTCCTTGGGCAGATCTGGAAGCCAAGTTGAATGCCTTGGAGATGGCGCTTAATGTGAACGATGTTGGCGTGATTCGCCTGATGATGGAAAAACTTGTCACCGGCTATACGCCGAGCAATGAGATTGTTGACTGGGTTTATCTGGAGCAAGAAGCCGAGGCGCAGGCCATGGGCTTGGCCGGCTAAGCCGTACAGTCAGCAACATAGACTATGTCTGCCGTTCCTCAACCCAATGCGAATTCCAGTAACAGGACGCCTTGCCTCTTTCCATGAAGATGACCAGCATTGCATTGTTTTCAGGCGTCTTCAGATACCAGAGGCCGGATTGGCGTGCTTTGTCGGCAATACTGAGGCGACTAATAAAGTGCCACGCAACTCGAATTTTATTCGTGGCATAACACCAGTGCGATTAGACAATGCCGCGATCCTGAACTCCTGGGTGGCAATTTCCAAGACTCGCGAGACTGAGAGGTTCTCTCAGGTATCAACAATTCTTTCGGGGCAAATTTCATGAGCGCAGGCGGATGTTGTGGATCACCACACGTATTGAGGGCCCAGTTACCTGAGAGCCTGGGGGCTCATTAGCAAGACCAACAAATCGTCCCCAGAAGGCAGAGGGCGTGCTGTACAGTTGGTGCAAAAGCCACGCAAGGTTTCCCCCCTCGCTGTCTTCGGCCACTGGGGCGATTGTGCCGAAGATCGGGGGCATTGCGTGGACATTGCGCGACCGGAACATGAAACGCTGAGTCGAAGCTGGTGTTCGGGACGGAGTGCCCTCGGACGAGCGAGAAAGTGTCAAAGTGCTGGAACGCGAGATCAAGGAAGTGCGTCATTCCACCGAATGTTCCCTCTACCTTCTCGCACGCTTCAACATCATGAGCCCGATAGCGAATCTGGTTGCCCAGCTTGAGAAACACCGGTCCGCACGGTCGGTGCGACAGCGCTCCAGCGTGGCCTTACTGATCCGCCAGAGCTCAGCCAGCCCTCTATAGGAAATGCATCGCTGAGTCATCAGGTGTATCCGTCTGCCGAGGATGGCAGGACTGCTATGAAGGCATTGTCTGTGGGTAAGCCAAGTTCGACAAAAACACTTGCTGGGTTACGCCGCGATCTTCAAAGCAGCTTCAACAACGGCTGAAACATTCTACTTGAGTTTTGGATTTTTTCCGCGTGCCAAGATGGGGCTGGTGAGCACATTTCGAAGTAGAGGATGACTCTACACAGCCAGAGTTTGAAAAAGCCAACAGTAAGGTTGGCTTTTTTGCTTTGGTGCCGGCAAAAGCGCCGTTCTATACTCCCCGCAATGAGCATGTAACAAGTGGAGTTCATGATGCCGCCTTTCGCGAAGGAGACCTCTATGGATTTGCTCTTGTGGCGTCATGCCGAAGCCGAGGATGGCGACGACGATATGTTGCGTCGCTTGACCGAGCGCGGCCAGAAGCAGGCGAAGACGATGGCGGAGTGGATTCGCGCGCACCAGCCCAAGGATTTGCGCATTATCGTCAGTCCGGCCGTGCGGACGCAGCAGACCGCCGAGGCTTTGGATCTTCCGTTCGAAACGAATCGCAAGATCGGCCCCAACGCCTGTGTTTCGGAATTGATTGCAGCTTCGGGCTGGCCGGATGCTGCCGGGGCGGTGCTGATCATCGGCCACCAGCCCACGCTCGGCCGTATGGCCTCGCTGCTGCTCGCCGGCCATGAATCCGATTGGAGCGTGAAAAAGGGAGCCTTGTGGTGGCTGAGCAATCGTGTTCGTCGCGGCGACATGCAGACCGTGCTGCGGGCGATGATTCCGGTCGAGCTGCTGGACTAGACAAGTCGCT